>JBDLIN010000001.1:0-58379 GCA_039714835.1 Bacteroidota bacterium
AGTGAACCTTGACAGCCATATAATTATTATAGCTTTCACAGATAAATTGGGAATAATATATTACCTTATCCTTTCACTTTCTTGTCCATCGGTTTTAGATTCAGATTTTTTATGCTTGATCCAATGATACTATCTTTCTTCTCTGAATCACCGTCGTTAGCAATAAAATCCAAGCAATAACTTCTAATCCAGCACAACAAAAAAGAGTTATTGTGGCGATCTGCATATCTGGACCATGCTTTATGTATGATTGAGCTGCGTCATTACAAGCAAATCCTAATATAAAAATGATGAATAAAAGAAGAATGTAAATAGATGTTATTATACAACCTTTACCTTTAACGAAAAGGGCCATAACTACAAGGATAACAGCTACCAAAAGATTAAAGCTGATATTGAGTCCCCAAATGAAGACTATTCTATCATGTTTGACACCTGGATAAGTATCAACTGCAGCCGGCTGAATTACGAACAATGCAATAAGCATTGTAACTGCAACTAAAAGTACTGCGGTAATTAAGTGCATACGTTGCAATAATAAAGGAGTTACTTTCATGATTTCCTCCGAGTTATTTACTGTTATTCCTTAATATGCATATTTGAAACAATTTAAATGTCAAAGAATTGTCATATAAATGTCATTTTATTGTGATCCAAATTCTCCTTAATCACAAGCTGTCATGGTATGGACCATGATAGCCAAAGAAAGGGATGCTCTGTATTCAATTAACATATTCTAGGTAACTGCTCACCAGAAATCATATCAACAATCCTTTTACTGCCGATTGATGTTTTCATAACAACTCTACCGGAATGCTCTTCTGTAACTTTACCAATAATTCTAGAGTCAATTCCATATTTGTGATTTTGCATAGCCTCTAACACTTTTTCAGCATCATCTGCATCAACAAATGCTATCAACTTTCCTTCATTTGCGATGTATAAAGGATCCAATCCTAAGATTTCACAAGCACCAATAACCTGTTCATTAATTGGTATATCAGCCTCATCAATTTCAATTCCTATATCAGCAGATAATGCAATTTCATTAAGTGTACTTGAGAGTCCTCCTCTTGTGACATCTCGCATCATTTTTATTTTTTCAGAAGTATTGAGCATTGAATCAACAAGTCCATTTAAAGGTGCAGTATCACTAAGAATTTCAGTTTCGAATTCTAATCCTTGACGAGCTGACATGATTGCAATTCCATGATCACCGATTTTACCGCTTAATATAATTACATCACCTGGTCTACAGTTAAGAGGTGAAATATTTAAATCATTATTTACAATCCCTACACCGCTTGTGTTGATGAAGACTTTATCTCCTTTCCCTCTCTCAACGACTTTTGTATCACCTGTAACTATCTCCACTCCGGCTTTATCCGCAGCTTCTTTCATAGAAACAACTATCTTCCATAGGTCGTCAAAGGGTAGTCCTTCCTCAATAATAAAACCAGTTGATAAATACATTGGTTTTGCTCCAGCAACAGCTAAATCGTTAACAGTTCCGTTTACAGCAAGTTCACCAATATTACCTCCAGGGAAAAAGATTGGCTGCACGACATACGAGTCAGTAGTAAACGCTAATTTTTCTTTTCCAATATTGAATACAGCACTGTCATTTTGTTCATTCAAAAAACCATTGTCAAATTGCGAAACAAAAATTTTTTCAATTAGTTGATGTGTTAGTTTCCCACCCCCTCCATGAGCAAGAAGTACTTTTTCATATTCGCTTTTAGGTATTGGACAGGAGATCATAAAGTTAGCCTCTAACAATAGTTTATGTAAGTTCATAAAGTTGTAAAGTCCGTAAAGTTGCTAAGTGACTAAAGTCCGAAAAGTTGAAAATATTTTATTCATTCTTTTTAACTTTAATATACTTCTAACTTTAGCTCACTTTTTATTTTAGTCACTTTAATTTACTTTGAACTTTAGTTCACTTCTTTTATAAGAAAAATATGCTGCACAAGCTCCTTCAGCTGAAACCATAGGGGCTCCCAAAGGATGTTCCGGTGTACAGCCAACTCCAAATTCGGAACATTCAAAAGGTTTATTCTTCCCTTGTAAAATCGATCCTGCAATACAAGATTCCGGTTCTTTGACTCTTAAATCTTTAATATCAAATATCTTTTCTGCATCAAAACTAGAGTATTCATTTTTAATACCATACCCGCTTTGGGGAATTACTCCAATCCCCCGCCATTTCATATCAATAACTTGGTAGACAGAAAACATTGTGTTTTTTGCAGATAAATTTCCATTTATTGAAACTACTCTGCTATATTGATTCTCAAGTTTAGCCCTTCCCTCTTCAAGTTGCTTGACGACCATGTACACACCTTGCATTATATCAACAGGTTCAAATCCTGTAACTACAATGGGAACATTGAACTTATCAACTAAAGGTTGATATTCACTGTATCCCATTACAGTGCAAACATGGCCCGCTGCAAGAAATCCATCAATTACTGCTGTATTATCAGAAAGTAAAGCATTGATTGCCGGCGGGACGATGACATGAGATACAAGTAAAGAGAAATTTTTAATACCCCTACGTTTTGCTTCTATGACTGATGCTGCATTTGCCGGTGCTGTTGTTTCAAATCCAATAGCGAAGAACACAATATTCTTATTAGGATTTTCCTCTGCAATTTTAACTGCATCAAGAGGAGAATAAACCATTCTTACATCTGCTCCATTTGCCTTCACACTTAGTAGATCATCCTTGGAACCTGGGACACGCATCATATCTCCATATGTTGTAAATATTATATCTTTGCGTGAAGCTAAGATTATTGCTTTGTCAATCTTCTCTATTGGCGTTACACAAACTGGGCAACCCGGACCGTGAATTAGTGTGATATCATCTGGTAATAATTCCTCAATACTATATTTCATTATTGAATGTGTTTGTCCACCGCAAATTTCCATTATTGACCAAGGTTTAGTTGTTACCTCTTCAATTTTTGTTTTGAGATTTTGGACTAATAAAGCGTCTCTATATTCTTTAATGTATTTCATATGATAATTATCCATCATCTTTGTCATTCTCGAATGAATTTATCGGGAATCGACAATATATCAGTAGATTCCGGCTAGAAAATTGCCGGAATGACAGTGTTTAATAACCATTCTTTTGTGCATAAACCATTTGAATGTATTTCATATGATTATTTGTAGAACGAATCTCCTGATTCGTTTATCTATTTATAGGAGCAATTCAGGAGAATCGCTTTATATCAAATCTCTCCCATTTCCTTAATCATTCTAATTGTTTCTTGTGCATCTTCTTCATCTATTTTATTTAATGCAAAACCTACATGTGCTAATACATATTCCCCAACCTTTGGTTTGTCAATCCATTGAATACAAATATCTTTTAAAACACCAGCAAAATTCACTTTTGCCATTTTCAATTCTGGTTTACTATCATCAATCGATACGATTTTACCTGGAACTGCTAAACACATAAAAATCTCCTAAGAATTTACATAAGCGTTTTGGTGTATTTTTAATGTACTCAAATCAAAATCTACATATTTCGTATTCGCTGCTGCAATTTGTCCCAATGCAATCCCGCCATCATTTGTAGGAACTCTTTGATGTATATAGACCTTACGATTATTGCTTTCCAACAATTCAATAGTTTTCTCAACCAAATAAATATTCTGAAAACAACCACCACTTAAGATAACTTTCTCTTCTCCAACTAACTGTGCGACATCCAATATTATCCTGGATAGAGTATTATGAAATTTTGTTGATATTTCAGAAATAGTAATCCCCATATTCAACTCAGATAAGATTGATTCTATCATTTTACTCCAATCAATCAGAATTTTTTCATTTTCAATTAACTCAAATTGATACTCTCCTGATATATTTTTATCAACTAGAAATTCTAATTTCATTGCTGACTGACCTTCATAGTTCGAAATACTTGAAACTCCGAGCAATGCTGAGACTGCATCAAATAATCTACCTACACTTGAGGTTTTTGGTGAGTTAATGTTTTTATTCAGCATTGATCTTAATATCTCTGTTTCATTGCTTGTAAAAGTGAGTTCTTCAATTAAGACATAGTTATTAAAGACATTCTCCCCGTACAGCTCATATAAAGCACCTAGAGCTGCTCGTCGGGCTTCTTTAATAGCCTTCTCCCCACCAGGCAAAGGGAATTGTTTAAATTGTGCGATATGACTGAATTCATTTTCATTAGAGATGAAAAACTCTCCTCCCCAAATAGTATTATCGAAGCCATAACCAGTACCGTCCCATGCAACTCCTAACGCACTACCGGTTACTTGGTTCTCGGCTCGGCATGATGCAACATGTGCATAATGATGCTGTATAGGTTTACATTTCCCTTCTGACAATTTTGCAAATAATGTCGATAAATACTCAGGGTGCAGATCACAGATTATTTCTGAAGGTTCGGATTCATAAAGTCTTTCAAAATCATCAATGACTTTAATAAAAGCACTATAAGCAGACTCTGTTGAGAGATCACCTATATGTTGACTAACAAATACGTTTTCGTTTAGTTTTAATGCAATACTATTTTTTAGATGTCCTCCAACTGCTAGAATTGATTTTTGACTTTTATCTTCACTTAAATGAATTGGTAATGGAGCATATCCTCTAGCCCTTCTTAAAACCATTTCTCTACCTAGGACAACTCTAACAATTGAATCATCAACTTGTCTTACAATTGGTCTGTTATGAATTAAAAAATAATCTGCAATGCCAGTCAGTTTTTCAAATGCTTCTTTTTCATCAATACATATAGGTTCTTCAGATATGTTCCCACTTGTTGCAACTATTGGTAAATCAAGATTATTCAACAGTAAATGATGTATCGGAGTATAGGGCAGCATAATTCCAAGATAAGGATTCCCAGGAGCAACTGATTCAGCAACATCTGTGGAATTTTCATCTTTCCTTTTTAGTAAAACAATTGGAGATTCTGGTGATTGGAGAACTCTTTTCTCAAATTCAGACACATCGCAAGCTTCATTAATACTGTCGATCGAAGGGAACATTAATGCAAACGGTTTTTCATCTCTGTGTTTTCTTTCTCTTAACTGTTTAACTGCATCATCATTTCTTGCGTCAACAATAAGTTGGTAACCTCCCAATCCTTTTAATGCAATGATTTTTCCTTCACGTACTTTATCAGCAGTTAGATCAATTGCTGAATTGCCAACCACCTTCTCCCCTTCACTACTGATCAGCTCAACTTGTGGTCCGCATTTTGGACATGCAGTTGGCTGAGCATGAAATCTACGATCCAATGGATTCTCATATTCTGCTTGACATTCCTCACACATTATAAATTCTTTCATTGAAGTATTTGGACGATCATAAGGAAGAGATTCAATAATAGAAAATCGAGGTCCGCAGTTCGTGCAATTAATGAAAGGATAATGATACCTCCTATTTGAGGAATTATTCATCTCTTGTAAGCAATCTTCACAAACTGCAATATCCGGGAGTATTATTGTTGATTTTTCATCTTCGCATTTACTATCAATGATTTTAAATTCTTCGAATCCAATCGAATCTAAAAATGAAAATTCCATTCCACTGATAAATGAAAGTTCAGGTTTTTCTTTTTCAATTTTTAAGATGAATTCTTCAAGAATATGTTTATCCCCTTCAGCCTCAATAAAAACTCCTTGTGATGAATTATAAACAAATCCTTTTAAATCAAGGTTTGCAGCAAGTCGGTATATAAAAGGGCGAAAACCAACTCCCTGTACAGCTCCTCGAATATTTATTTTTGCTCTGGTTATCATTTGTTATTAATATTTTGTAAAAACCATTCTACCCATTCATCAATTCCCTCGCCGGTTCTACAAGAAACTGTGAAAATCTTTGCAGTTGGATTAACCTCTTGTACATTATTTTTTAATTCATCAAGACTAACACCAGAGTATGGAATTAGATCAATTTTATTTAAAAGGACTACATCAACCGTATGAAACATAACCGGATATTTCTTTGGCTTTTCTGCTCCCTCAACAACACTGAAAACCATTACTTTTAATTTTTCACCTAACTCAAAATCTGCCGGACAAACCAAATTCCCAACATTTTCAATAAACAGTAAATCGTTTCCTTCCAGATTAAAATCATGAAGTGCGTTGTGGATCATTCTTGCATCAAGATGACACACTGTTCCAGTGGTAATTTGATATGATGGAACATCAAGTGCTTTGATCCTATCAGAGTCTATGGATGTTTGTAAATCACCTTCAATAACAGAAATTTTAAATTGACCATTTATTTTTTTTATTGTTTCTTCTAAGACAGAGGTTTTCCCTGCTCCAGGAGCAGACATAAAATTCGTGACGTGTAAATTATACTTTTCAAATAGTTTTTTGTTCACTTCTGCAAGTCTACTATTTTCTTGAAGAATTTGACTATTTACATCTATTATATGCATCACTACCTCATTTTCAAAAATATTACACAGAGTTCACAAAGAAGACACAGATTTATCTGCTGATAGGCAGAGAATCACAGAGTAAAACTATTCCACATCAATAAAATCTATCCGCATTTCTTTTCCTTCAACAATATCTAATGTCTTACCACAATTAGGACATAAGAAATAAGATTCATTTTGTCCAATAAATGTCTTATCACATTCTTGACAAAATGTTTTAAGTTTTATTGTCTCTATTTCGAATTTAGCATCATGAGCTACTGTGTTTTTTTTTATAATATCTAAAGCAAATTCAAGTGCTTCTTTTACAATACCGGTGAATTCACCAATAATAAGTTTAACTCTGTTTACAGTTGACGCGCTGTTATTCTTTACTTCATTTTCAATTATTTCTAAAATATTTTGAGCTATACCTACTTCATGCATATAGATCTCATGATAATTTGACTAATCAAAGAAAGCTAAAGCCCTAAAAACTGAATACTTATTCCACATAATAAAACTGAAATGCCTGCTAATGTATGTATGTGGTTCTGCACTCTACGTAAAGGGAAATAATTCAATCCATAAATTCCTATAAAAACCATTACTTGCATTGTTATTAATGTAGCCAATGAAAATATTGAAGCAACTGCAATGACTACTACAATGTTGAGACTAGCCGCTGGATAAATTAGTAAAGGGATCAAAGGTTCACACGGACCTAAAACAAACACAATAAAAATTAACCAAGGCGTTAGTTTTCTGCTTTCTGAAATATGTATATGAGAATGATCTGTTCTGTGGCTATGTTTATGAGTATGGACAGCACCATCCATGTGGATATGCATATGTGAATGAGTCCTATTCCTTTGAGATTGTTTCAATCCCCATACAGCATACAGTAATCCAAATGAAATTAACAACCAACCAGCAATATCAGCTCTGAATGATTCTATACTTTCTAATGAAAATAACGATGCACCTACCACAAAACCAGCAACACCAATGATAATTGAAGAAATCACATGGCCAGCACCACAAACTAATGTTATAATAGCTGTTTTAAAATTAGTCCATTTTTCAGACTTTGATAAGACAATGAAAGGAATATAATGGTCGGGGCCTAATGCAGTATGCATAAAACCGATTGATGCAGCAGTAACTAACAATATTATCAGTTCGGTATTCATTTGATTGCCAAATTAATATCTATATAAATCTCCTTTTGCAGTCAATTAAGTTTTTATCTGAATCGTATATATTTAACTCTAAAGGCATCTGACCAGGTAAAGTATGAGTAGCACATCCAAAACATGGATCGTACGCACGGAAAGCCATCTCGATCATATTGAGTGTTCCATCCGTTACTTCAACACCTTTCTTAATCAATCCCTGTGCTGCTTTTTTTATTGACATAGAAATTGGAGCATGATTATTCGTTGTCCCAACAATTAGATTTGCTTTTTTAACTATTCCGTTCTCATCTGTAATATAATGATGAGTTAAAGTTCCACGAGGAGCTTCAACAATCCCAATTCCTTCATGTGGAGTATCAGTTGGCAGGACACGATAATTTTTCGAAGTAATTTCAGGATCATTAATTAACTCATTTGCTCTTTCGGCCGCATACATCAGTTCTATTACTCTAGCCCAATGTGTTGCGAGCGTATGATGAACAGGTATATTGCCTGAACTATCTCCGGTTAGGGTTTCATAGTATTTTTCATATTCAGCTTGAGCAAGAGGTGTTGCCATACCATCCGATGCGTTTAATCGAGACTGAGGTGTAGCCCGATATACTCCACTGTCCATTCCATCAACAAATCCTTTCCATCCAATATTTTTTAGGTATGGATATTTTAAATAATTCCATTTTTCAGTATGTTCAGCAATATGTTCTCTATATTCATTAGGTCCATATTTGCAAAATTCATTTCCTTCAGGATCCACAACACGAACTTTACCGTCATAAAAATTCACCTTATTGTTTTCGTCAACTAATCCCATTGAATATGTTTTATGCGTGTAGGTGTCTGAAACTATAAGATCAACATATGCTGAGTTTTTCAATACAATATCTTCAAACACTTGAAAAGTAAATTTTCCAAACTCGATGAAATATTTTAGATCTTCTGCAAATTTATCTCGTTCTTCTTCACTTAACCCGCGTGATACTCCTCCCGGTAATGAAGTAACTTGATGGATCTTTTTACCACCTAATGTTTGAATTATATTTTGTGCTAACGATCGAAGTTTAATGACCTTTTTCCCAGCTTCTAAACCTACTTTGTTAATCACACCTAGCAAATTTCTTTCAGCAGGAGGTGCATCAGGTCCAACAACGAAATCGGGACCGCCGAGCGCATAAAAGTGAACTGTATGATCAGCAGTGAAAAATGTTGAATACAAAAGCTCACGTAATTTTTTCGCTGCAGAAGGGATTTGAACATTATATACTGCATCACAAGCTTTTGCCGAAGCCATATGATGTGCTTCAGGACAAACTCCGCAAATTCTTGTTGTGATCCTGGGCATATCCTCAACCGGTCTACCCTGAGAAAACTTCTCAAATCCTCTCAGTTCCGGAATTATGAAATAACAATTCTCAACCCCACCATCCTCATTTAAAAATATATCTATCTTTCCATGTCCTTCAAGTCGAGTTATCGGATCAATTTTTATTCGCTTCATTTTAATTCCTTAATGTTATTCATATTCGAATTCATAAGTTATATTTCTACAACATCTTCATTTCATTGTACCCTTCTAAAAGTTGAAGCAGCAAGGGAAAATCTATAAAATGTCCCCAGTGGATCGGCTATTTTATCCATTATTTTTCGAACTTCTTCTGGTGTACTCGCATCAATAACAGAGCTAAGAGCAGATACCATTTTTGCTCCTTGGTCTTTTACATTTGCTGGAGCGCCATAACATCCCCTACAGGGTATGTTTGCCTGCACACATAAAGCAGAGCATCCACCTCTTGTTGCCGGCCCAAGACAAAGTATTCCTTGATCAAGCAGACACTCATCTTCTTTTGGTATAATTTCATGGGGTCGGAAAAATTCTTTGATCTTTTTCTCTTTTCGTTCACGAGGACACTCGTCACAACAAGTTTTATCAGTTGCTCCTAAAACTGCTCCTTTAGGCGGAAGAGGTTTACCAGTAGTTAGAATATCAATAACTGCCTCAATTACAGCTATTACCTGAAAAGACTGGGGTGGACATCCCGGGATATAATAGTTAACATCAACAGTTTGGTCTAATGTTTTTACTGTGTCATAAAATTCAGGTATTTCTATCTTTCCTTCAGGCATTTCTGTTTCAGTTTGAGGGAATACATTTTTTGATTCATCTTCAAGACTTGGTGATTCATTATAAACATAATCGAAAGTACTTTGTTTATCATAAAAATTTGATAATCCTGGGATACAGCCTTCATGAGCACAAGAACCAAACGCGATCAATATTTTTGATTTATCTCTTAACAGTTTAGCCATATATTCATTTTCTGATGTTCTGATCGATCCATTAAACAAAGTAATGTCAATTTCATCATCTTCCATTGCTTCAACATCACTGTACTTAAAATCCATAACACAAGGCCAAAAAACTATGTCGAAAAAGTCTGCAACATCAAGGATTTTTTCTTCGATATCAACGACGGTAATCTCACACCCGCCGCAGCTAGCAGCCCAATATAACGCTAACTTTGGTTTAGCCATTTTATATCTCCAGATTAATTATTTCTTAATTTTAGTGGTCCTAATTCCTTCAGTGTTTCTGTGAATTCAAATGATACTTGAGCGTACTTTTCAGCTTCAGAGGCAGATATCCACTCTAATCTTAATCTTTTTTCATCAATCCCAAAATGATCTAAAACCATTTTCATCATTTTAACACGCCGCATCGTTTTAAAATTTCCTTCGATATAATGACAGTCACCAAAATGACAACCAGCCACTAATACACCATCAGCCCCAAGCTGAAAGGCACGAACAATAAATGAAGGATCAACTCTACCAGAGCACATTGTTCTTATTATCCTCACATTTGGAGAGGATTGAACTCTTGATACACCAGCCAAATCAGCTCCGGAGTATGAACACCAGTTACACATAAATGCCACAATTTTGGGCTCAAACTTTTCCGGCGAAGTTGATTTTCTAGTCGTACTCTGTTCTTTCTCAATTGCTTTTTTTTCTGTTTCCATTTCTATTCTTCAATTGGTTATTAATTATTTAGCTAATCTACACTTCTAATATCCCTTCTAATTCCGCATAGATCTGTGCATCTGAGAATCCCATTCCCGTAATGGCGCCTGCCGGACAAGCTGCTACACACGTTCCGCAGCCTTTACAAAGAGCTTCGTTAACAACTGATAACTTTTCCTCATCCAGAAAATCAATGGCTCCATAAGGACATAAGTTATTACATATTCTACATCCGGCACAATAATTTTCATCTATGAACGCTCTTATCGGATCAATATCGACCTCACCTTTAGAAATAATTGATAATGCTCTAGCAGCTGCTCCACTTGCCTGTGATACAGTATCTGGAATATCTTTTGGTCCTTGAGCACAACCAGCAAGATATATTCCATCACTAACTGTTGAAAATGGATCCAGTTTTGGATGTTTCTCTAATAAGAATCCATCCGGACTCTTAGAGAGACTAAGTATTTTTGCAAGCTTATCAGTTGCTTTATTTGGTTGTAGAGCATTACAGAGAATAACCATATCAACTGGTATCTCGCGAAATTTACCGATGAGTGTATCTTCACATTTTACTGCTAAAAATTTATCTCCTTCTCCAGCTTTACGTTCCACTACTTCTGCTACTTTACCTCGAATAACATTTACACCTTCATCCAAAATTCTAGAATAAAATTCTTCATAACCTTTACCATAAGCTCTAATGTCAATGTAAAATTGATATACTTCTGCCTTGGTTCTATCTTTAACAAGGTGTGCAAATTTCATTGAATACATACAACATACTCTTGAACAGTATTTATGGAAGTTAGAATCACGTGATCCAACACAATGGATTATTCCAACTGCACGAGGTTCTTGACCATTTTCTAATAATACTCTACCTCCTGTTGGACCAGTTGAGCTTAAAATTCTTTCAAACTCGAGAGAATTATATACATTCTTTAATCTACCATAACCAAACGGAACTAGTTTTGAAGCATCAAACAGATCATATCCGGTAGCAACAATTATTTGTCCAACATCAACTTCAGTAACTTTATCTTGCATATTATAATCTATTGCGTTAGGCTCACATACTCTTTCACATTCATGGCACTCAACACAAACACCGCAGTTCAAACATCTTGAGGCTTCGTTTACTGCCTGCTCTTCAGTAAAACCTATTTCCACCTCTTCGAAATTTATTACTCTTCCCTTTGCATCTATTTTAGGAACTTCTTCTCTCTCTTTCTTTGGTGTTTCTTTGTATGTAGGTGCATAAGTATGTGGTCTGAAACTCTCTCCTCTTAGCACATCAGATTTCACAATATGAGTTGAATAATTTTCAAGCGGTTGATTATTAATATATTTATCGATTGATTCTGCAGCTCTTCTACCTTGTCCCATTGAAGCAATAATAGTAGAAGGCCCTAATACCAAATCACCACCAGCAAATATTCTTTCGTCATTTGTTTGAAGTGTTTCAGGATTTGCTTGAATAGTATTCCACTTTGTTGTTTTTAGATTAACTCCAGAATCTCCATTTAATCCTACAAGATTAGGGGCTTGACTAACAGCAACAATAACTGTACTGAATTCCAGATCATGCTCTGAACTCGTAACTGGTACTGGCCTTCTTCTACCGGATGAATCAGGTTCCCCAAGTTTCATCCTTATACATTTTAATCCTTTTACTTTACTGTTATCATCAACCAATACCTCAGTTGGAGCTGTTAAGAATGAAATGTTCACTCCTTCAGCTTCCGCATCGGCGATCTCCTCTGGTGAAGCTGGCATTTCATTTTTAGTCCTACGATATAGAATTGTTACCTTTTTGCTCCCCATTCTTAATGCAGTTCTTGCTGCATCAATTGCAGTATTACCACCACCGATAACTGCTACACTCTTTCCTAATTCTTGCTGAATTCCAATATTAACCTTTCTAAGGAAATCTACTCCTCCGATTATGCCTTTAGCACTTTCCCCTGGAATCCCAATCTTCAGACTATCTTGTGCTCCTACTGCTAAAAATATTGCTATGAATCCTGATTGGAATAGCCCATTAATAGTTATATCATAACCTAATTTCATATTAGTTCTTATATCGATACCCATTGCTTTAAAGTAGTTTATCTCCATTGCTAATAATTTCTTGGGTAATCGATATTCAGGAATTCCGATTGCTAACATACCCCCCGGAATTGAATGCTGTTCATAAACTGTAACTTTGTATCCTTTCATAGCTAAATCATGTGCACAGGTTAAACCTGATGGACCAGATCCAATCACAGCAACTTTTTCATAACGTTTAGTCTCAATTTTCGGTACTTCAAACTTTCCATTATGTTCAATTTCCCAATCTAAGGCAAAACGTTTTAACTGCTGGATAGCTAAAGGTTTATCCACATGTCCACGATTACATTCACTCTCGCAAGGATGATAACAGACTCGACCGCAAACTACAGCAAGTGGATTTCGCTGATGAATTAGTTGAGCTGCTTCATGGAATCGCCCTTCTCTGATAAGAGCAACATAACCAGCTGCTTCCTGTCTAATAGGACAAGCTTCAATACAAGGTGGTTTTTCTTGTCTATCAATAACATATGTGTTCGGAACTGCTTGAGGAAATGCTTTGTGAATAGAATGCCTATCCTGAGTGAATTCATCAAACCAATTAGGTACATTTACAGGACATACATCTGAGCACTCACCACAGGAAGTACATTTATCCGTTACAAATCTTGCTCTTGTTCTAATTTTAGCTTTAAAATTTCCAATATATCCGCTTACATCTTCTACTTCTGACATCGTCATCATTTTTATATTTTTCTTATGACTAACAGAAACCATTTTCGGTGTTAGAATACAAGCAGAACAATCTAGTGTTGGAAATGTTTTATCGAATTTTGCCATTTGTCCACCAATGGTGGATTCTTTCTCCACCAGATAGACATTGTTGCCAGATTCAGCAATTTCTAAAGCAGCTTGAATTCCAGCTATTCCACTTCCTACAATTAAAGTGTCCGGGTGAATTTTAGCTTTCATCGTACTTAATTCTTCCTGATGTTCTACTCTGTGAACAGCAGCATTTACAAGTGCATGTGCCTTTAATGTAGCTTTATCAATATCCTCATGCACCCAAGCACAATGTTCACGAATATTAGACATTTGAAATAAGTATCTATTTAAACCAGCACGCTCACATGCATCTCTAAATGTAAGTTCATGCATATGTGGAGAACATGCTGCAACTACAATTCGATTCAATCCTTGAGCCTTTATATCATCTTGAATCATTTTTTGACCAGGATCAGAACACATAAACTTATAACTTTTTGATACTACGACATTGGGATTTGATTTTAATGCTTCAGCAACTTCATCAACACGAACTGTCTGTGAAATATTTACACCACAATGACATACATACACGCCAATTTTTCGGTCATTATTCATTTGCATTCTCCTGCTGAATGAATATTTATAATCTTAATGAATCTCCCCACTGAAAACCGCGGGGAGTTCATCCCTTGTCCGCCCTGTCTGCCGTCAGGCAAGGCGCAGCGGATTAAAATGTAATTTGTTTAGCTCTGTGAGATTGATTCATTAATTTCTCAACCTTGTCACATTTATAAAAATTCAGATCTATCCCAAGTTCTTTTTCACTTAATCCTAATGCGACACCAAGAATTTGTGTGAAGAAGAATATTGGCATTTGATAATTAGTTCCAAAAGTTTTATTTATCTTTTGCTGATATGATTCTAAATTCATTTGGCAAAGTGGACATGTGGTTACAATACAATCAGCACCATTTTCTACAGCTCTCATAAGAAGCCATTCAGATAATTTCAGGGCTGTTTCTTCATAAGTCGTCATCAGCATTCCACCACAGCATCTTAACTTACAAGCGTAATAAACATTTTCAGCACCTAATGATTCAAAGAGATTTTCCATAGAGGTTGGATTTTCTCTATCATCAAATCTTTTTTCTGGCCTAACAATTTGGCATCCATAGTAGTTGGCAATTTTTAATCCTTCTAATTCACACATCGCATAGAGTCTAATAATCTCAACACCAATATCATTTACTAAAACATCTAAAGGATGGCGGATTCTAACACTTCCATTATAGCTTAAACCATCTTCTGCGAGGCAGCCATTCACTTTTTCCATTAGCTCTTTATTCTCTATCATATACTTATTTGCTTTGCTCAGAATTGTGTAACACGAACTACATGGAGCAATTATATCACTATGCATTTTTTCAGCTAATGCTAAATTCCGTGAGGCAATAGCAAGTGAAGTTATTTCTTTAATCGACATATAAATAGTTGCACCACAACAGTTCCAATCTTCAAGCTCTTTCATCTCTGATCCTAATGCTTTAAAGACCGCTCTGCATGAAATATCATAACCCTTATGAGTAGTTTGCAAACTACAACCTGGATAGTATAAATGATTCATTTTATGTACCTATAAAAATTGATTTTTCTCTTTATTATCCTACAGCCCTATAACCTACTGCTCCATCGATGTACGGTTTTTTGTCATAAACTTTTGGTAAATCTAACTTTTGAGCCTTTTTCATAATTTTTCTCAAACCTGAAACATTCTTAATTTTTGTCGGCTTCAACTCAATTCTTCCTCTTTTTGCTAACTTATAAGTAAGTGGTAATAATTTGAAGCCCTTCCAAAATCCTGTTCTTAGTATATGATCAAACATTAATCTTGGTTCATAAAGTCTTCCGTATCTATAAAGATTCTTAATAAATGCATCTCTGACTGAGTGAACAGGGAATTTTTTTGTATAAATTCTTCTATCCATCGCTGTTCTTTTAATCGCATAGATAATATCTGTTATTTTAATAGCTGCTGGACATCTCGATTGACAAGCATAACATGAAGCACAGATCCAAATGGTTCTGCTCCTTAAAATGGTTTCCATATCACCTGCCCGAAAAAGAGCAATTAGTTCACGCGGTGTAATATCCATTGCATATGAAAGTGGACATGATCCTGTGCATGTACCACACTGAATACAAGTTTTAATTTTTTCTCCTTCAGGAATAATATTCACATGATCTAAGAATGCAAGTCTTAGTTCAGTTTCTTTAAGACTAAGTTTACCTGGAATTTTGATATCCTTAATTTCCATTTTATTACCTATTAATATTTTTTTTCAATGTTACTCCCTCAGTTTTCACGCCTTTTAATCCTATCAGCTCTAAGTCTATGTTCAGCATCCCAAACTTCAGAACTCTTAAAATATGCCGGATATTTCTCAATCATTTCTAATTCAGCTGTTAACATCATCTGGTGTGAAAATTTCATATCAGCTATAAATCTAAAACACCTTTTGCCTGATAGATCTGTAATTGCTTCCGCAAGGTCCAGATAATACTCTCGTGATTCTTTATGCCCTTGAATTACATGCTGTAGAATTCCCTTAATGGAAAGATTTCTATCCAATAATATTTTCTTATCATGGTCTCGTGGTGGCACGATCAATTCTACATTTGGAAACATTTCTTTATATTTTTTTTCAAGCAGCTTTTGCTGTTTTTTTTCTTCATGATAAAGATTCATGATTCGATTCTTTAAAATTTCATTTTCAGCTTTATCTGCTAGATTTTGATATATTTCCTGATCATCTATTAGCCCACGAATTGCAATTCCAAGAACTTCTAATGAAGTTATTTCTTCTGTTCTTTCCATCGATTTCCCTTAAATATTTATTTTAATTTTCTACTTCCTCTACTTGCAGTGATTCAATCTCTTCAACTACCATGTTGATGCAACTTTCAACACTTCTTTTTATGATGGGTGATATTTCTTCAGAAAAATGATCAGTTTCATCTACTTCAATACCAAAAACCATTATTTTTTCCGGCATTGTGATATCCATAATTTTCGCGAACTCTATGGCAGTAGCAAAGTTGATATCATGAAACGAAACCATTCTAACAGAGTGTATTAAGTCCTGATAGTCTAGCTTATGTACGAATCCTAAATGTTTACGTTTTGTTTGAAGTGCATCAATAACTATTGCAGTGTTATAGCCGTCAAGAAGGTCAATTATTCTAAAACCACCCCAGCTTGTTTCCTCTATGTCAATATTTTCATAATTGTTGTAGATTTCCCTTAATCTTTCAGCGACAACAATCCCAACACCATCATCCCCAAAAAGCTTGTTGCCCATACCCAGTATTAGCAACTTTTTCAAAGTTGGATTCCTCTCTTATCACAATATAATATGCAAATTGAATGCCGATATGAAATGTTGAATTCAGAGAAATTTCAAAACTAATTTCATTGAAGGTTGCGGAAGTTCGTAGGTTAGTTGCGGATATCCGTGGATGGTTAAAAGTATTAAGCGATATTAATTTCTTCGGAAAAATTCATAAAAATCTATAGTCAATCATTTTATTTAATTGTTGATTTCTTTAATACTTCTTCAACCATATCTTTATGAACCATTACACTCAGCATCTTTAATTTAACATAATCTTCATGATAAAAATAATATCCAACTAATTTACCATTCCTGGAACCATAGCCAGAATCTTTAATTAAATACCAGTCCTTTCCATTGTTTTCCGTATATCCTACTATATGAATACAATGATCATCCGTAGTTGTCTTATTATTAAATCTAAATTCTCTTGCATACTCGTTTATAAATTCTGAAGGAATATCATAAGTTGGAACCATTGCAGCGTCTGCACTTGCTAAATAACCTGATTCTGTAATATCACCACAAAGAGCTAGTGAATATCCCTTACGAACAGAATTCTTAATAATATCTACAAATTCTAGTAATGGAATATTGTAATAATTCGTACTATGCCACCAATTATCTGGAACTTCAAATTCTATTCTTGTATAGTATGGATGTTTAATAGTTGATAGAAATTGAAAATAATCATCCATATTAAGATTAATCACCTTATTAAAAAATTCTTTAGGTGTATACATTTTACCATTATAGTCAAATGATTCCGGGGGAGTTCCTAGATAATGGTTGAGAATTGCTTTTATTGTTTTCAAATTCTCTTCTTCATTCCATGCATTTATCTTTTTAATTGATTTAAGATATGAATTCATCTCTTTAAACAATTGACGGTGATCATGATTCGGTTGTCCCTCAAGAAGTCCAGAATATACTTCTGCAGGCATGGCTCCATAGCGCTTCCAGTTTAATTTTACTGCTTCACTCTCAGAACCCTCTGCAAAATAGGAATTACCTCTTCTCTGAATAAATCGTCTTGCTTTTTCAACAAACTCCCAATAGGCTGTATATAATTCAGAAAGTTTTATTTTTTTACCATGTATTCTATAAATTTCTGACTCAAAAAAGGATGTAGTAGAATAATCCCAGCAAGTCCCGGTCACACCTTGAGATATTGAGGGATTATGCCAAAATGCTTCAAATTCGTCAATGGATTTTGGAATATCAATTCCTTCAAAATCCATTTTAAAAGATTTTATTGATACAGCATCCTTACTGGAATAGTCCTCTAAATCTTTTAGAGTTTTTTCATAGAATTCATTTTTATACTCTTTGTATGAAGCCTTATTCTTTTTACTTGTTTGGGAAAACATGATCGATGTAATAAATAAAAAGAACGCAAAAAGTTTAAAAATTCGAATAAAATTCATTTTATCTCCATTGGATTATCTCAATTTATCAAATAATAAAATTAAAAGATTTTTAATCTAAAAGGCATTTATATTGACTTTAACATTCCGTAATATTAACGGTAACTGCTAGCCCTCCTTTTGAGGTCTCTTTATATTTGCAACTCATATTAGATGCAGTTTCCCACATAGTATCAATAACTTCATCAAGTGTTACTTTGGCATCATTGGGATCCCTTTCTAGAGCCAACTCGGCTGCATTTATGGCTTTAATTGCTCCCATAGCATTGCGTTCAATGCAAGGGATCTGTACTAATCCACCTATTGGGTCACATGTCATACCAAGATGATGCTCCATAGCAATTTCTGCAGCATTAAGAGCTTGTTTTGGTGTTCCACCACGTATTTCACAAAGAGCAGCTGCAGCCATCGCCGAAGCTACACCAATTTCTGCTTGACATCCACCCATCGCTCCAGATATAGTTGCATTCTTCTTAAAAAATGTTCCAATTTCTCCTGCAACCAATAGGAATTTTACTATTTCTAATTCATCGTTATCTTTGCCAGAAAAACAAATATGGAATAATAAAACAGAAGGAATAACACCAGCTGATCCATTCGTTGGAGCGGTTACCATCCGGCTAAGATTTGCGTTTTCTTCATTTACAGCTAACGCAAAACAACTGATCCATTGCAAAGTTTCGTTGAATGAATAATTATAATTTCGTATGCAGTCAATCCATTCATCACTATTGTTATAATTGTTGAAATGCAATAATGACTTATTGAACTCACTTGCATATCTTTTAAGATTTAGCCCTCCAGGAAGGATACCTTGAATATGGCATCCTCGATAAGCACATTCTTTCATTTCTTTCCATTTGTTCAAAATACTTTGTTTCACTTTATCCTGCGGCTGCCAGAAGCTTTCATTCTGCAAAACTATCTCAGAAATTGAGGCACTATTCTTTTCACAGTGATTAAGAAGGTCTTTTGGTTTTGATGTTGGGAATGGCAAATCTGGAATAGATGCATCTTCCTTATCCCCTTCTTCTTCAATTGTACCTCCTCCAGTTGAATAGAATATTGATTCATAATGTTCTTTCCCATAATAAGCTCTACATCTCATTGCATTAGGGTGATAAGGTAAAATCTCATTAGTTTCAAAAATTATATCAACTAATGGATCAAAATCAATGAATTCATTTTTATATAAACTAATACGTTTGTTAGTAGATAGACCTTTAATATAGCTGGGAATTTTTTCTGTATCTATAGTTTCAGGTTTATGACCAAGTAAAGCTAAACAAATTGCTTTATCAGTATAATGACCACGCCCAGTTAATGCTAGGGAACCATATAATTTAATTTGAATTCTTTTTATTAAATGAAGCTCCCCATTTTGCTCAATTTCTTTTAGCCATCTCTGTATAGCACGCCAAGGGCCAAGCGTATGTGAGCTCGAAGGACCAATGCTAATTTTAAATATATCAAAAATACTAATTGCTTCGTACGCCATATACTTTGACCAAAGTATTGATTCTAAATAATTTTTTAATTTGAAAAATTATAAATACTTAAGAATTAGAACTTTTGGAAGATTTTTTCTATAGTAAATAACATACACTTTTTATAAAACTATGGTCTCCTACCAACTATTCTGCTTTTACAAAAGTATACTCCAATGTATCTATCCAGTCAGGACGTACAGCCATTTTAAAGTTAATGATTTTACCATGACCATTAAATCCAAAATACATATTACTCTCTCTCCACAGTCTATGATTCCACTTTGCTGTAAATGTATTATAATACAAATGTGAAATTTCTCCTTCGAAGCCAGGATGTGCTGAAAGTGTTACTTTTAATTTATTATTTTCCATAGAAACTGTAGCTGCTCCATATACATTACTTGTATATTTTCCGCAATATTCTTCTAGCGCAAGTGTTGGTTCTGTTTTAATTTCTTTTATACTTTCCTTAGCTGTCTTCTTTTCCTCTTCTCTACGCTTTTTATTTGCTTTGTTAATTTTTAAATACTTCCCACTCCAGTCGGTATTATCCTCTACATCAAGTAATCGATCAAACAAGTATTTAGGAAGACAATTCTGCAAATCATGATGATCGCTATTTGTTGTCATAATTACTCCGACATTTTTCTCGGGCATAAAACCTACATAAGAAAGCATTCCGTCTAATCCACCTGTATGTTCAACAATAAATTCTCCACGAAAATCATACAATCTCCAACCTAGACCATAAGCAGAAATATTTGTAACTGGATTTAATTTTTCCTTATACCATTTACTTAAGTTTATTATCGAATGTGGTTTTCTTGTTTCTTCTATTATACTCTCTTCAACTAAACGTTTCCCATTATACATACCGTTAGATAGTTGCAATTTCACCCAATGAGTTAGATCATTTACACTTGTTACAATAGCAGCAGCAGGAGCACAATTATCAACATTTAATTGAGATATTGGCATTATTTTTCCATCAACACTAGAATGTGGGACTGCAACATTTTCCATATTAGGAAGTTCACTTACAGTTGTTAGACTTCTTTTCATATCCAACTTATCAAAGAAATGTTTTTTGATAAACTCATCATAAGTCATTCCAGAGACTTTTGCTACTAGTTCACCAACAACCAAATATCCTAAATTGCAATAAATATATTTTTCGTGGAGCTCAGCAACTGGTTTTTGGTATCTCATACGATAAATCACTTCATCACGGTCATAATTTGAATCCCACCATGTAAGATCTCCAGCCCATAATCCTAAACCACTTTTGTGAGAAAGAAAATCTCTTATAGTAATTTTACGCGTAACTTCTGGATCATACATTTGAAAATTAGGTATATACTTAATAATTGGATCATCCCAAGATAATCTACCATCTTGAACTAATATCCCTACCGCCGTTGCTGTAAATGCTTTGGTATTTGAAGCAACTGAAAAGACAGTATTCACATCAACTTGACCATTTTGATTAAGTTCTCTTACTCCAAAACCTTTTTTATATACAACCTCACCATCTTTAACCAGCGCAACAGCTAGACCAGGAATATTCCATTCTTCTCTAGCATTTTCAATGTATGAATCTAAATCTTTAAGTGATTCTATTTGAGCATAAGTAAAATTGGAAAAAGCAATAATCAAAAAGATGAATAAATTAAAACTCCACATTTTAAATCTAATTTTCATTGTCTATCCTTATAAATTTATATTTAACCTTTTATTAAAACTACTTTTCACGTAACACACGAATGAATATTAAAATAATTGAGCCAGAATTAGTCCCACAAAGTACCCGGTATAATTCCCAATGATATAACCCCAAATCCCAATTAATAGCGATGGGACCATTAGTGCATGCCATTTCTTAGCATTTGCTATTGCTACACCATTCATTGGACCACCTGAAGTAACTATTGCAGCCAGAACAAGTTCTTCCAGTTCAAACTTGAAAAATTTCCCAAGAGAAAATGTTGTTAAAAAATTAAATGCCAATATTATTGCACAGAAAATTAACATAACCGGGGCTTCCAAGAGAACGGTTTTAATACTAGCCGGAACACCAATTAACGCAAAGAAGATAAATATTAAAAACGTTCCTAATTCATCTGAACCATTAATCTTCTTAGATAATTTTGGAAATAGAATTGGAAATAAGATAGATAAAGTTGTTAATAATATATATTTCTGCCCAAGAATTATTTTTATTAAAGCCGGGAAATCCTCTCCAGAAAAATATTCACTTATTATTGCCGACATTGAAGTAATTATAAAAGCAATTGTAATTGCTAATCCAATATCTAACAAACTTATTTGTTTAGCTTTCCACAAGCCTTCGCTAGCTCCAGAATCTGAATTATAAAATGATTCTGATAATTTACTTTTAGGGAATATTTTTCTCATCATTACCATTGAAGGTATTGCAATCAATAGGATAAAATACAATGCCATAATTGCGTTGTCTGCTACGATAGTTGCATTTACAAGATCACGTGGAGGTTCAAAAGTTGCAACCAAGGCTACAAAATTAATACCACCTCCTATATAGCTGCCAGTCATTGCCGGAACAATTAATTCCAGTTGCGGAACGTATGCATAAAGCAGTGCTATCGCAACAATACTTCCTATAATAGTACCTAATGCACTTAAATGAAATGCCCAAAACAGCCTTCCGGTCTCTTTAATTATTCTCCTTATATCCGTCTTCATTAGTAACATTGGTATTGTCAAAGGAACTATATATTCCCAAATTATATCATATGAAACAGACTCAGTTGGTAGAAATCCCACATTTGATAGAATCATTCCACCTATCATTGCTACTAAGGCACCAGTTAATTTTTGAAATATTTTATACTTCTGTTCTAAATATATACTAAGCGTTGCTATAGTTAACAACGATGTCCATATAATCCAATGATTATCAGGGGATATGTAACTATTCATCTACTTTGACCTTATTGTTAAACTGTTTTACTAATTTTTTCAATTAATTAAATTCTTATTCATGACCCGTATTTTCTAATTCCATCTCTGAAACCAAGAATTGAAAAAGCTGATTTAATAGTATCAAATAATAATTCAATCTGTTCATCTGTAGTTGTGCTTGTTATGATAAATCTAAAGTGTCCTCCTGGAGGAGCTCCAGGATAATTGATAAATGAAGGATAAATACCGTTTTCCACAAAAATGTTTTTAAGCATTTTGTTTTTTTCTACATCATTTAAGGTTATGGAAAATATTGGAGCAGATGTCATCGGCATTTCAAATCCGAGATCTGCAAATTTTTCTTTTAGGACCAAAGTCTTCTGTTGTAATTCATGAATTAATCTTTGATTGGATTTAATATATGAAATTGACTTTATCGCAGCTGCAGCAAGAGGTAAAGCAAGCCCGGTACTTCCAACATAAGCATCACTTTTTTTCTGAATTTTTTTAATTAACTCTGCACTACCTGGAATTATTCCACCAAAAGTGCCGAATCCTTTGCTTAGAGTTCCAGTTTGATAAATCAACTCTCTGTCTATTCCTTTTTCTTCCCAACTACCTTTCCCAGTATTTCCAACCACTGCCATCGCATGTGCATCATCAATTAAGATTTTTCCATTATAATCACTTAAAATTTCTGCATATTCATCCAAAGGAGGAATATCTCCTCTTGCTGGGAAAACTCCATCCGTCATTATCAATATTTTACTATTTCCAGAAATATTTTTCCTAAGCTGCTCTTTCAGATGCTGAGAATCAAGAAATTTATATTTAATTATTTTCTTGTCAAAAAGTTTGGAAGCATCCACTATACTTGAATGAGCCGCTTCATCTATAAGAAAAACGTCAAAATCTTCAGCTATGGTTTGAAGCAAAATCATATTAGATAGGTATCCACTCGTGAAAACAGTAGCGGTTTCTGAGCTAAAAAACTCAGCTACTTTTTTTTCTAGTTGAATATAGAGTGAATGGTTCCCAGTAGTGGTCCTTGAACCAGTTGGATTAAGTCCATATTTATAAGCTGCATCTGACATCGTTTCAATAATCATAGGATGATTAGACATTCTATGATAATCGATACCAGCTAGATAAAGAAGTTTTTTACCTTCATATAGTACGTAATCCCTTTCAACAAATTCTATTTCAGGTCCAAGCATTATTTAATCTCCTGTAGAGTTTTTATATATTCAGAATCAGGACAAGCACCAATACCTGGTTCATCTGGAATATCAATAATTCCATTATTAATTTTCATCCCACCAACAATTGGATCTTCAGAATGTTCAAGGTATGAATCTAAATCAAAAAATTTGATTATTTTATTTGACAAGCTAAAATGTGATGCTGCTGTTAAACCAAGTTTTGATTCTGACATACATCCAACCATAGAAGGAATTACTCCTGCCTCTGCAACATGAGCAATTTTCATAGCGTTATGAATTCCGCCTGATTTAGATAATTTGATATTAAAATATGGTGCAACATTTTCTTGAATAAGATTCAATGCATTAAAAGGAGAGAACAAAGATTCATCTGCCATTATCGGAATATCTGTATTATTACTAACAAATTTCATCCCATTGATATCATTAACTTTACAAGGTTGTTCACAGAACTCTATATCAAATTTGCTAAAAGCATCTAAATTATTTTTTGCACTCATGCGATCCCACCCTTGATTTGCATCAATTCTTAATATTGTGTCGTTACCAACAGCTTCTCGAATGTTTTTCAATCTTAAATAGTCATCATCGAAATCTAATCCGAGTTTTACTTTTATCATCTTAAAACCTTGAGACTTTATTGCTAGTGCCTTCTCACCAGCTTCATTTGGGTCACAAATTCCAATCGTCATGTCAGTTTCAATTTCACGCTTCTCCCCACCCAATAATGAATACAATGGTAAGCCTGCAACCTTACCAATTATATCATATAGTGCCATATCTATAGCACTTTTAATAGTTGTATTATGTGGGAGATAAAAATCCATTAACTGAACAATAGATTCGATTTCTAATGGGTTTCTACCAATTAGTATTTCTCTTAATTCTTTTGCTGCTGCAAAATTAATTAACTGTGTTTCTCCAACTAAAGCATGAAATGATGCAGCTTCTCCCCATCCTTCTATTCCCTCATTGGTTTCAATTTTAATTAAAACATTATTCGCATTGTTAAGGCTCATAGTTGCAATTTGAAAAAGCTCTTTTAATGGAATATCAAATTTGTAAATTTTTATATCCGATATTTTTATTTTAGTGTAGTATCTATCATTCAATTTCATTGAGTAAATCCTATACAAATTAATTATTAAATATTCTTTTTAGTCGACAACGACTTAATTACCGCTACTTAATTAACATAGCCTTAATAAATTCTCTTTTTTTTGATGCTCTGAGTTCAATGAAATAAACTCCTGTACCAAGTGATGAAGTATCCCACTTTATTTGATGATGACCTGAAGGTTGATACTCATCTTTCAATATTTCTATTTGTTCACCTAATATATTATTCACACTAATCATAATATGTTCTGGACTATTTAGATTATATGCAATTTGAGTTGTTGAATTAAATGGATTAGGATAATTTTGATATAGCCTAAATGTTTTTCCCGATGCCTCATCATTATTTATTACTGTCAATGAATCAAACAGATCGTGCTCAGGCCATGTTGAGATAGTACTTACTGCTTCCCACATCATATTATCTAATTGCTCGTTAAAAACATTAAAATTTTCTGGTCTGTAATTTAAAAGAATTGACCAACAAATTTGCCCACTGGAAGTACGAACAAGTAATGCAGTACTACCTGGCAAACTTCCAAAGTGCCACCAATTACCCAAATTGTTTACCGCCCAACCTTTAGCATAGTTCGGATTAACATCGGAGGGAGTTCGCATAATGTTAATAGTTGAAGGTGATAGAATATCTGGACGTGATCTAAAACCATCGACAGCTAAAACAAATCGAATTAAATCTGTTGCTGTTCCTACCCAACCACCATGAGAATCCATAACTTCAATATCAAATCCACCATAAGGATTTTTTACCAATTCCCCATTTCCATAAATTGATTTAGCAAGTGGTGCTCCATCGTAATCATTATAATACACTTCGTTTTCTGCAGCATTCTCAAGAAGATTTTTCCCAAGAATCATATCATAAGCTTCAATGGTCTCAAAAATATTTTTTGTGATAAAATCCTCGTAATTCATTCCACTTATTTTTTCAATAACTTGTCCTAAAACACTATAGCCAAAATTTGAATAAGCATATTGAGTACCTGGTGAGAAGTCCAAATTATATCTTAGCATATACTCTATGATTACTTTCTGATCAGGCGGAGGAGGGACATTCATTTTTGCTGCTATACTTAGACTTTGAAACATAGGATCACCACCAATATTTCTATCCCAACCTCCAGTATGCTGCAATAAATCCTTAATAGTAATATCTTTTACTCTATCATCTCTTATAGAAGAATAAATAGAATCATTTAATATCCCTTCAGAACCAAATACTTTATCATCAAGATTAACTTTGTTTTGTTCCATCAATTTCAAAATTGCTACTGATGTAATTGGTTTTGAAACACTTGCAATTCTAAACTGATGACTAGGTAAAAGTTCTTCTTCCATATTTTCATCAGCATATCCAAATCCTCTTGCATAAACAAGACGACCTTCTTTACTAATAGCAACGGAAGCCCCAGGTACATTCCAATCATCCATAAATTTCTTTATAGTGCTATCTACACCAACCATTTCTGGAACTTTTATGCCTGTCTGTGCATGTAAATGCAGAAACAAGATTAGAAGAAATAAAAAAATGTTTTTAATGAGATTCATTTATTAAATACTTCCACTATCCTATTAAGTTTAGTTAATATCTTAATTTAATAAAAATGACAGTATGCAAAATACATACTGTCATCTAAGTAATACTGACCGGATTATCGCAATAACATCATTTTCTTTACACTAGAATTTTGTCCAGTAATAATTTTGTAAAAATATATTCCAGAAGCTACATCTTTTCCATACTGATTTTTTCCGTTCCATTCAATTGAATGATTTCCAACAGATTTGAGCTCATTTACTAAAGTAGCAACTTTTTGGCCAAGCATATTATATACAGTTAGATTTACCATATCTGATTTTATAATTGAATAATTAATAATGGTTGAAGGATTAAATGGATTTGGGTAATTCTGTGATAGCTCGAACGAATTTACAATATTTCCTTTATTATCATCAACAGAGGTTGGGATTCCTGGTTTTAACCAGAATAGGGATTCAGTACCGGCCCAAGCAGCAGTTAAAACTTCACTTCCAGTAAACGCTAATCCCCACATATTACCATGCGGCTGATTAGTTTCCATTACTTGATGAAGAGAATCAGATCCGTCATAGTCATAAATCCTAATTAAATTTGAACCTCTATCATTAACCCATAATTGACCATTCACCCATTCCATTCCACCAGAATATGCAATTGGAGTATCTACAAAAGCTGATTCCATAGCAACACCGTCTAAATCAAAACGGAATAATTCATAATTCGGTACTCCGTCCAGGTTACCACGGCCAATCCAAACTATATCATTATAAATCGCTAGTCCTCGTTGACGATTTGTTGCACCACTTGCCCCAACTATATCCGTTGGCCAAAAGTTTACTACTGTACCATTTGTATCTAATTCCCATACCTCACCAGAACCAGCAGAATGCTGATTAGCGTATATAGTATTATATTTACTCCAAGCAGCACCTTGAGTATTTGATGGTGCGCCTTCTGGATTTGCAAAAGTTTTAAGTACAGCACCATTCTCTTTATCCAATTTATACCAAGTATTATCTTGTTCATTGACTGACCAAACATAATTACTATCCCAAACCATAGCAACCCATCCCGCTTGTCCAAGAGGGACTTCATTGATAACATCACCTTGTATAGGTCCACCAGCACGCATTCCTATTATTTTACTACTCACTCCTTCTCTATTTGCATCAGATACTGCAACTAAATAAAAACTATAGTATTCAACCGGTGTCAGATTGCTAACAGTAAATTGTTCACCGGTACTTGAACCTAGTAATACTCCTGTATTTGCATCATAAATATTTACACTTTGAGTTGTCCCAGCATTGCCATTAAGATAGAGAGTAGGATTCGTCCAACTCAAGTCAATTGATGTAGGGGTGTTTTCATCACTAACAGTTGATATGTCAGTTGGTGCTTGTAAATATTCACCATGTCCTTTACCAACATACATTTTGTAAATTATATTTTGGTCCCAACAAACATTAAGGACATCATTCCCATCAAACGTAAGGTCATGAGATAATTGTCCCCAAGCACCTGGAATTTGTGAATTTATTTTCTGTAAAAATGTCCCATCCATTGTATAACTTGTAAAATATAATCTGTCATCATTCATCCATATTTCATCCTCAGCTATACAAAGTTGGTTTAACCAACCTACTTCAGCAACTGAAAAAGAAGAGAGTTGTTCTCCAGTGGGACTTATTTCATATATCATCCCTGTACCACCATCATTTGTTCCGATCCAAAAATTGGTCCCATCCCAATCTACACCGCGTAAAATCCCACCAACTCCCGGATCAACAAAACCAACTGAATCACCTGTTGCTGGGTCCATAGCATATAATCCCGGGTATTCACTACTCCAAGGACATGCCAACCAAAGGTTTGTACCATCGAAAGTCATTGACCACCCATAATCTGCATGACTTAAAGAAAATGGAACTGGGATAGTATCTAGCGGAGTAAAATCAGTTCCATCCAATTTGTAAACTGTATGCTCAGCCTCATGATAAATATATGCTACATTACTGACTTTATCGAAAGCCATACCAACGTTCCCATAAGTATATGGATATTTTCCTACTATCTCTCCATCTGCGAATAAAGAAGAGTTAGCTACTAATAGAATAGAAACCATTAGTAAAGTTAGATTAATAAAATTCTTTTTCATGTTACAACTCCTTTTAATTGTTGATAAATTCTGAATGATTTGTTTTTTCATAGTTTAGTTCCTTTGAATTATTAATAAATTCTTTATTTTGATTATTAATTATTCATAAAGCAAATTATTTTCTTCTTATTGATAAAAACGATTATATTATTATTGTGATATCATAATTCCGAATCTATGTACTCCATCAAATACCCCGAAATCAGAGTAGGAGTAATCAAATGCAAATAGTCCTAAACCACCTATAATTATTTTTACTCCTGCACCAGCTGAAAATGAGCTCTCAGAATAGCCTATCCGGTATCCTGAACGAATACTGAATTGTTCATCAAACACATATTCAATTCCGATATTAGATTTAAGATTATAATCCACAGCACTAGATAAATCAACTGATGAGAGTAAAGTTGATTTGTCCGATTTAATAATATCACCTTTGGCCCCAATGATTTCTGCTGATAGTCCCATACGAAATGTAGTAGGCATTGCCCATTCTTCTGTAATAAGTTCAGCAGGAGCATTAAATAATCCTTGATGATCTGGTTCCGATTGGAATTGCATGTCAATACCAGACATCTTCATTGGTGGGCCAACATTTGAAAGATTCATACCAATATTTAATCCATAAATATCTGTATGTAGCAGCAACCCGAAGTCAGCAGCAAAAGATGACGCACTGTTTCTGGAAATACTCTCTCTTAAATATTTGAGGTTTAATCCAACTAATAATCGATCAGTCATTTTCTTCGCTACTGATACTCCTAATGACATATTAGAAACTTCGTAAAACTGACCTGTCCCGTCCCATTGCGATTCAGTTGTAATCTCAATGTCACCGGATGTGAGATATATAGCGTTCAATCCAATAGTTAAATCAGAACCTAAAGGAATCGATAATCCACCAAAATTATGAACAATACCAGCATAAAGTTGAAGGTGTTCAATTTGTGCAGATATACTATTGTAATTAGCCAATCCTGCCGGATTCCAATACATTGAAGTCAGATCATTTGAAATACTAACAAAAGCACCACCAAGAGCGGATGCTCGTGCACCAACTTCTATTTTCATAAAATTCGCTGCACTTGTTCCAACTTTTGTTTCACCAGCCTTAATTTGAGGATTGATCAAAAAAGCTAATATCAAAGTACATATCAAATATTTATGTTTCATATTCATAACTCTCTTTACTATGAAAAGTTTTCATAATGCATTTATTTAAGTCAATTTAATTTGTTGTATTCCTTACCGTATAAGTGAAAATTTACCAACATAATCTCCCCACTCACTTTCTACTCTATATATATATAATCCATAAGCAACTTCCATGTTTTCTTTTGTCCTTAGATCCCAAGATGTATGTCCTACCGTAGAATTATCATGATAAATGTCAATTATATGCTCTGCAGAAAGTGTAAAAATTGATATTTTACATTTAGGAGGAAGATTTGTAAATAATATTTTCTTTGAAATTTCATCTCTTTCCCAAGATGCTCGAACATAGTATGGATTAGGAACAACTTTTACCTTACTTACATCAATCTGCGATTCCTTTATTTGTGTAGGTTCTGTATTTATTATATATTCATCCTCAACGGTTAAATAATGATGAGATTTAATAATTATTTTATCAACATTTGGTATCGCCCAATTTTCATTCCCAAGTGAATCACTAGCTCCCTTTATTTTCAGAATAGCGGACCAATCTAAAGGCCAATCACCAGGTGTGTTAGGAACATTTGTATCTGGCCACATACCTGTTTCACCTGTTCCTGCAGAATCTTCAATAGAAAATGGAATCTCCATGATGTACATTTCATCCTCAGATTGAAATGTATTGTTTTTGGGTCTCTTATCATCCATCATCCAATGTAGTTGAAAAATATTTGATGGATCAGAAATATTCCATACCTCAATCGGCGACCAGTAATTATAAGGTCGGGCTCCGAATCTTCCTGCCCAAGTCATATTTTCATTATATGCAAAAGACAATTGAATAGAATCTAAAAATCGTATTTCATAATCATTACCTTTATAATAGCTCACTGGACTTTCATCCGTAACTGAAACAACAATTCTACCGTTTCCATCTGAATTAGTTGCGCTATTTAAATCAGTTCCATCTTGATCTTCAATACTAATTATACCTTGAGGAGTATCTTGCAAGAAAAATTGGATTCCATCTATAATCGGAAAAACTTCCTCCGATGTTCTGTCAGAATTAGGCATCAGTACTTCATCAACAATTATATTACCGGATGTAACATTTGTTATTGTAACCCTAGTTGAATCCTGACTTGAGGGATCATTTGTAGAAAAAGTAAATTTATATTGATTCCCTTTTACTAGAAACGGGTCTATAATAGTCATATTTACTATTGCATCAGAATGACCGGATGTATGCTCTATTGAACTTTCGACTGGAATAATCCCGTTAGGTGGTGTCCCTACAATTACATCTACAGTATTGATGGAAGATGGAGAACTACCCATTGCTGATTCTAATGGGACTATTTTCCCAACACCAGCATCATATGAGGTTATTGTGTATCTATATCGTAAACCTGGAATTACTGTGGAATCTACCCAACTATGCTTTAATCCTGTATCATCTCCTAAATAAAAAGTAGGATCTATTTCGCTTCTTCCTTTTACGCCATTGTTCTTATCAAGTTGTTCAATAGGAAGCCATTTAACAAATGTTCCAGTCTCGTCTGTAACGAAAGCTTCATCGTTTCCTGCTGTTCCCCAAGTTTGACCAAGATTAACACTTCTATAAATTTTGTATCCTTCAAAATCAGCATCTCCTGTAATGGGATCGCGTGCATCTTCAGGCAAATCATCCCAATAAAGTGTAACCTTAGAGTCATTTGAATATACTATTGGAACATCAAATGAACGCAATGGGTCTCCTTCTTCTGTTAATTTAGTTCCGGTTGCATGTAATGTTGGAGAAGGAGGAGCTTGTGGCCCAATAAAATTATTATCAACCATTCCTTGAGCTAACTCTAACTTTTCAATTATTTCTTCATCAGTATATCCTACAATTACAACCATTGCCCACTCTAAAGTATCTCCAGGTTCAAGCCGTAATGGACCAATTCCCAATTCCGATGTTAAATTAACCTCATCCGTTATTAACTCGGGTTCATCAAATCCATCATTATCAATATCATGATCCCAATCTTCTTTTTCACGAGCTCCTTGCAAGATAGTTTCATCACCACTAATAGTATAGAACATCCTTCTATCATTAATTTCGTAATCTCTCCATGTCAAATAATAATCAAACCAATGCCATTGGGTAATATCCCAAGCTTTTCCTGTTCTATCAATAGGTTTTTTGACAAGAGCCCACCCTAGACGTGGAACTTCTCCTGTATATACTTCATGTGTATGAAAATCATCTTCATCATAGGTAATCAATAGATTTTTTTCACGAATAAACTTTGCGCGATCATAAAATAAACCATCATCACCTGTTCCAATCCATTGCATCCCCCCACCCTCATGTATATAATACATAGGAGCGCCTGTCTCTAAAAAAAGTCCCGTATATAAACTATCTACTGCACTTAGCTCAATTTCACCATCATAGTCTGGATCTCCGGTGAATGAGAGTTTAAAATTCCAAAACATAAAATCTTTTGCATATGATCTTGCAAATGAATACGCTTGTATTTCGTATTCTAATCCAATTGGCGCACCAGATTCCTCAGGTCCACCAGGATTTAAACCATGATATTTGTCATTAATTCTAAAGAATACTTCTTCATCAGCAGCAAACTGTCCTGGTATTTCTTTGCCTGTTTCTGGATCAATTGCCCAATGACCTGGCCAATGTCTTTCTCCAGGCGTACTCACCCAATTTCCATTTTCATCGGTATATCCTTTCGGCCAAGTTTTGGGATTTGTACTAGTAGCTAAGATTGCTTTCCCATTATTTGCAAAAACTTCTCCACTAAATTCTTGACCACGAGCTCCGTCTGCAGCTTCCCAATCAGTGAACTGATAATTCCATGTTGGTACATCAGTCATAAATGCATAGTTATAAGTCTTGCCTTTGCCTGCAATTGATAATGAATCTATAGCCGGTTTTCCTTCCAAGTCCTTTGGTCCGCCAGGAGGATATGCACAATTTATTGTACTAAATTCTGATAGGGTTAATCTTAAAGGCATATATGTATAGATGGGTGGCTGACGCCATCCTCCAATACTACCATAATTTTCGATCCCGCCAACATGAATATTACCTACACTCAAAAATGCTGTGCCTCTATCTCCAAAAGCATTTGGTTTATATAAAGGTTTAAGATAATTTTGAGGGATACCGCTTCCTCCAGATCCTGTATCAACAACACTGTATGTTGTCTCTGAATTGGATTGTCCCAACATTGTACTAAAGATGCTGAAAATCAATATTATTAAAAGTTTGTTTTTATAAATCACTTTTATTCCTCGCATATTATCTTTGAGTAAAATTAGCACTAATCCCTAATCGAATTTGACGGCTTGGGCTGTAATAAATTGGACGATCTCTATATGTTGTAGTACCTCCCCAGAGATTTCCAGGATCTTTTGCTGATCCTGTTTCTGGATAGAAGAACACAACATTTCGTATGTCAAGTAAATTGGTTACTTCGAGGTAAGGCGAAATACTGAATGATGAAAAAGTTATAGTCTTTACAATTCTTAGATCAATATTATTCATCCATGGCCGTTGGAATGCATTAACTTCACCAATTTGTTCCCCGTATATAGTTGTAGATGTATAAGGATACCCACTATTACCACTATACAACAACGATAAGCGTAAATCTCTTAATATTGAGCTTTGCATATCCCTCGGGAATCTGACGAATAAATTAAAGCGGATTATATGTGGCTGATTCCAACTGAGTATTCTCTCTTTCGCAGGTAGAGTTGCTGGAGAAGTAAAACTTCTAAATCCTTGAAATTGATCTTCTCTTATTCCAGTTGCTAATCCATATGAATAATTAAATTCGAAACTAATGTAATTCGAATATCTTTTTTTAAGTGAAAAGTCAATTCCTTGAGCACTGGAATAATCTAAATTATCAAACACTGAGTAGTGTGTATTCGTGTGAGTGGTGTCAGAAAATTGCGGAACAAAAACTGTTCCTACCATATTTACTGTTTTCTTCAACCATAAGTTTACTTCAAAAAACATGTCTTCACTTAACATTTGTTTCAATCCAATTTCATAGGCAGTAGTTTCTTCAGGTTCCAATAAAGGATTTCCAAGCATTGGCCATATTTGTTTCATTACTTGCTCTCGGTTTGGTTGGAAAAACCGATTTGCATATGAAGCATTTTGATAAAATATACCATAGTTAAAGTGAAACACCGTTGCTACTGAAATCGGAATTGATACACCTAATCTGGGGGCGAGATTCAAATGTGGTTTAACTTTTTCCTCACCAGATTTCCATTGAGTAGGATCTTTCCAAAAAGAACCTTCTGATTTTTCATAATCAAGTCTCAATCCCGCATTTACAATCAAGTAGTCATATTCCATTTTATCTTGAATATAAAATGCAGCTTGCTTTGGTGTTTTTTGATAAATATTAAGATTATGCGAACCACCCACATGAACCTGACTCTGTTCATTTACATCAAAATCAAATAATTTTAACTCAGCACCTGCTTTGAGAAGATGTTTCTGTGAAACTTGAGAAGTGATGTCAAATTTCATGTTATATACTGTCTGATATTCATCAGTCCAGTATTCATCATCCCCGACAGAAAATTCAGAATAGAACGGATCTCTTGGTTCAGGTGATTTATAATAATAATCAATTAAGGTACTATCTACATCTTCAGAATTTATCGGTGCAGGTATTAACTCAACTCTTTCTCCGTCAATTGTTCTGTAAACACGCTGTTTACGATATTTACTTAACATAGAAACACCAAAAGTGTAATAAGTATTTGTACTAAGCACATGATTTAATAATGCGGAAAGATTAAGTACTTTATGAACATTCTCATTTCGGCTATCCATATTATATTGATACCAGAAATTATAGAGCTTATAATCCCATATCATTCCAGCACCTGTAAGATTCAATTTAATCTGAGATGAAAATGGTATTGACAACTTGGCCATAAAATCTTTCTGATTATTATAACCAAAATTTTGCCAGCTACTTTTAGTGTCATAAGGATGTACATTTCTAGGTTTCCCATAACCTGAATAGGTTTTATTCGAACTGTTAGAATTGTATACTATATTATCAAATTCGTAAACCTGATCTGCTGACTCCTTTATGCGGAATGTTGAAAAAAATGTTACTCCTCCAAAAATTGGTCCGCTAATTGCTCCCATTAAGCTATGGAGATTCCACAATTGATCAGACTTTGTACCTAACTTTGTTGTTTTATAATCAGCATTAATATTCCACTTATCAGTTCCCTCCTTCGTTACAATATTTACCATTCCTGACATTGCATTACCGTATTCTGCGTTGAATGAACCAGCTAGAATCTGCATTTCTTGTACAGATTCTTTATTCATTCTCAATCCAAGTTCTCCATATAATGGATTTGAAATAGACATCCCATCAAGAGTATATTGTGTTTCTGAAACTCTACCTCCCCTAATATGAACTTGTGGAACTCCTAAATCAGACATTCCGGGAATTCCAATATTAGTACCTTCAACGGTTGTAGGAATATTGACAACGTTTGATTCCATAGTCAACACTTGTGATATATCATCAATAGGAGCTTCTGCAATCAGTTCAGCATTAATAATTGAAGCCTTACCTGTTTTATCCTTTTGAATTAATGGTCGTTCTCCTTTTATAACTACTAATTCCCCTTCTATAACTGTTGTTTCTAATTCGACATTTACTTCAGTTGTCATATCAGATTCGACTTGGATACCTTCAATTTTTATTTTTTTATATCCCATCATCGAAATAATTAGATTATAACGTCTTGGAGAAACATTTAAGATAAGATATCTTCCATCAACATCTGTAGCAGCTCCAATATTAGTACCCTCAAGCATAATATTAGCACCAACTAATGATTCTTTTGTTTCTTTATCAACTATAACTCCAGTAATTTTTCCTGTTGTTCCAGCGAATAAAGTACTTTCGAATATTAATATCATAAATAATAAAAAGTAACGATACATTAGAAAGTCATAAACCTTCATTCTTACTCCAGTTTTATTCTTTATTCATCATAGTATATTCTTGCTTCTTCCCACTGCTGCTTAACTATTTTTAATTGCTCTATTGCTTCCTCACCTTTCATTTCAGCACAACAAGCAAGTATGGCCATCGAAATACTCATTGCCCCAATAAATGGGCTGAAATAAGAGTTGCTTGATGAAGCAGTCAATAGCGAGATATCACTATATTTATATAAAGGTGATAATTCACTATCTGTTATTGAAATTGTTTTTATTCCTTCTTCCTGTGCAGATTTAACAGCATTAACGGTCTGTCTTATACATTTTCCAAAACTAATTCCAATTACGACATCATCTTTTTCAAAATGCCGCATATAGTCAAAAAGATATCCACTTCCATAAATCACTTCTTGAACATTTGGAATGTATGTTCTTAATTCAGCAGCTAGAAATACAGCAATAGAACGTGCTGCTTCCAATCCAACTATATAAGTTCTTTTTGATTTTATAATTATATTAACAACATCTACAATTTCAGACCATGAGATTTTAGCAACTGTTCTATTTAAAACATCTAAATCAGTTAAAAGAGAAGCTTTAATAGTATCTTCAAGAGGTGATTTTTTTTTAAGAGAACCCTCTGCTTCAAGTTTATCTAACATACTCTCATATCCGGTAGCCTTTTTTTGCCGATATACCACTCTTTGATGCTTTTTTAAGTCATTGAATCCATCATATCCTAATTCTTTACAAGCTTTAATAATTGTAGCAGGATTAATTTTTAAGATTTCGGAAAGTTCACGTATAGTTAGAAGAGCAATGTCATCGGGATGATCTGTTATATATTTTATAACTTCTCTTTGTCTTTTAGGTATAGAATCAAGATTCTCCATAATAATATCCTTAAACACTTTTTGTTTTCTATTATGATAATATTAAAATATACTGTTTAAGTCAAGATATTTTTGCAATATTTGTTATATTTTTTATTTTATTGTAACAAATATTCTACTTTGGTTTTATAATAAATCAATTCAATAAAATTTGATTTAACTAAATGAAAGAGTATATAACCTTATTGTATATTAGAATTTAAGAGAATGCCTTTTTGTGACTGATATTAAAGAGTTTTTATTAAAATGGATTGCAGAAAAGTTATTATAACAAAACACATTAAGGATCACTTAAAACTTCCTCAGTAGTTCTCAGCAATGAATAATAATCTTTTTCAAAATTATCTTTGGCGATTAGAATTTTTCGGATTGAATCTTTTTGACTTTTGAACCTATTTTTCCAAATTATGCTTCTTAACTTTATCACGAAAAGTTGATAAACTTAAACCAAGTGCCCGCGCTGCTTTGGATTGATTTCCCTCTGAACGTTCTAGTGCATTTTCCAACAGATGACTTTCCACACATTTCATGATTTCTTCATAAGATAAATTATTGTTTTTAAAGCAACGCCCGCATGCTTTCAAGAACATATTTAACGGTTTATCCCCTTTTATCTCTGAAGGTAGATTATCTAAAGTTATTCTACCATTAGCAAAAAGAGCTATTCTCTGAATAACATTACGCAGTTCTCTTACATTGCCAGGCCAATTATAACTTGATAAAGCTTCAAGGGCTTCATCCACTACTTCAATCTTTTTTTGAGGTTCATAGTATTTTAAGTAATGCTCTACTAATATGGGAATGTCATCAACTCGATCACGCAGCGGAGGAATAACTATTGGGAAGACATTTATTCTGTAAAATAAATCCATCCTGAATTTACCCTGAACTACCATCTCCGAAAGATCAATTTTAGAAGCAGTAATCAATCTGATATCAAGGGGTATTGGCTTTTGCCCCCCAATAGGAGTAATTTCACCGGATTCTAATACACGTAAAAGTTTAGGTTGGAGATCAATTGGAAAGTCATCAATATCATCAAGAAAAATAGTTCCTTTATTAGCTAGTTCAAATTGCCCTTTCTTTTCATGATCAGATCCTGTGAATGCACCTTTAACATGACCGAATAGCTCACTTTCAATAAGATTGGATGGTAACGAGGAAAGACTTACTTTGATTAAACTTTTATGATTTCTGTTGCTTGTGCGATGGATATATTCAGCAAATAATTCTTTTCCAACACCCGTTTCTCCAACTAAAAGAACTGCCCCTTCAGATGTTGCAATAGTGTTAACTCTTTGTAGAATTTTACGGATTGATTCGTTCTGCGTAACAAGATTATAAGAAGAAGGACTTTTCATATTTTACCATCTTCATCTTTTATATTACTAAAATATAAAAAAATCTTCTTTAATCCCAGATTTTTCAACTTTGGTAACCTTGAAGGTTGACTTTATATTTTAAAATAAAAAGCTAAGAAAATATTAATTTTATTTTTAATTCATTACACTTGTTAACCTTCAAGGTTGGATTGTTTAGTAAATTTAATAAGAAATAGATCGCAAATTAAACGGATTTAACTGATATGCATAGGAAAAAAAAGATAATACATTTGCCGCGAATTCACGAATTTTCTTCTTACACATGTTTCTCTGCATGATAGGAACTTCTGACTAACGGACCAGATTCAACTGCCATGAATCCCATTTTTATTCCTTCTTCACGATACATATCAAATTCTTCAGGTGTTACAAATCGATCAACAGGCAAATGATCCTTCGTTGGTTGGAGATATTGTCCAATAGTCATTATATCACATCCTTGCTCTCGAAGATCTTTCATGATCTCAATCACTTCATCAGTTCTTTCACCAATTCCAACCATTATGCCACTTTTTGTTCTAAGCCCTTTATCTTTAAACCACTTTAATAATTTTAGACTTCTTTGATAATCAGCTTGTGGACGAACAGCATGATATAATCTTCCAACGGTTTCTAAATTATGATTGAGAATATCAGGTGGATGCTTCATAATAATTTCAAATGCTTCTTTCATTCCTTTAAAATCGGGGATGAGAATTTCTATTGTTGTTTCCGGCATTTTCTCTTTGATCAATTTGACAGTCTCAGAGAAAATTGTAGATCCTCCATCTTTCAGTTCATCACGATCAACAGAAGTGATAACAACATGTTTAAGCTCAAGATCAACTACAGATTCTGCTACCCTTCTTGGTTCGTCCAAGTCAAGTTCATTAGGGATTCCCATCTTGACATTGCAGAAGCCACAACTACGAGTACAAGTATCTCCAAGAATCATAAAAGTGGCTGTTTTGTTATTCCAACATTCTGCTAAGTTCGGGCAGTTTGCTTCTTCACAAACTGTACTTAGTGATGATCGTCTCATTAAATCCAAAACATCTCGATAATTTTGTCCGCTTGGAAGTTTAACTTTTAACCAATCCGGTCTTCTGCCTAGATCTTTTTTATCAACAGTATCTCTATATTTTCTTTGGTGCTTATTTAATTTCATTACTTGTTCTTTCTATATCTTGATGTCCAAAGATAATGAACTACACCGCTGCAAGCAACGGGATATCAATCGGGATATTTATAATTGTCCTAAATAACGGGGAATTAAACTCTTGTCCTCCGGCGGATTAAAAAAAAGAAAGCTTTGATAATCACAATTCAATGTTCTAATTTGTTATATTTACAATAAATTATTTTAACATCAAGATTTTATTATGTTTTGTCCAAGTTGTAATAATCCGATGATCATCCTTGAGTTTGAAGAAATTGAAACTGATTACTGCACAAACTGCGGGGGTATTTGGCTAGATGATGGAGAACTCGATTTACTTATAGAGAATTCTGAAAAAAAACAAAAATTGTTCAACTCGTTTTCTGAAGCACATAGTATTGAAGAGAAAAAAATCAAATGCCCTATTTGTAATAAAAAGATGATAAAAACTTTCGTGGGTACTGATAAAGACGTCATTATAGATGAGTGTAAATATAAACATGGTTTGTGGTTTAATACTGGTGAAATTTTAGAAGTAATAAAAAAAGGATCAGTGAATAAAGAAAATAGTATTATTAAATTTTTAGAAGATGTGTATAAGAATAAAATAGATGAGCAATAGAAGGTAATATTATTTGTCAGATTGATTCAAGTAAATTTGTTGTAACAGATTAATAACTCTAATAATTTTCTGGAGGTAAAATGAGCGTGTTTTTATTTTTTCTAATTGTTATTGCAGTAGTTGTAGTTTATGGAGTTTCAATTTATAACTCTTTGGTTCGTCTTCGTAATCAGGTGAAAAATGCTTGGTCACAAATTGATGTTCAATTAAAAAGACGACATAATTTGATCCCAAACTTAATTGAAACCGTAAAAGGTTACATGACACATGAAAGAGATACTTTAGAAAACATAACAAAAGCTAGAAGTGCAGCCGTTGATGCTTCATCCATTGCCGATAAATCAAAGGCTGAATCTCAACTTTCGGGTGCTCTAGGAAAATTTAATTTAGTTGTAGAAAATTACCCGGACTTAAAAGCCAACCAGAATTTTTTGTCATTGCAGGAAGAATTAACTTCAACTGAAAATAAAATATCATTTGCGCGACAAAGTTATAATGATCAAGTTCTTTTTTATAATAATAAAATTGAAATGTTTCCCTCAAATATATTAGCGGGCATGTACAATTTCAGTAAAGAAGAATTTTTCGAAATTGAAATTGAAGAGGAAAGAGAAGTTCCTAAAGTTAAATTTTAATTCAATATTTTTATGTGGGAATTAATTCAAGCAAATAGACGAAAGTCGATTATCCTTTTTATTGCAATGGGATTTATCTTAATTCTGTTAGGTTATCTCTTTGGTGTATCTTTTTTGGGTAATGATGGTGGAGTCTTTGGGATTTTTATTGCAATATTACTTTGGAGTATCCTCTCCTTAGTTAGCTACTTTTCCGGAAGTAAAATAATACTCACATTAAGCAATGCAAAAGAAGTTACAAAAGAAGTACATCCTCAATTATTCAACATTGTTGAAGAAATGACAATTGCAGCAAACCTTCCAAAAATGCCTAGAGTCTTTATCATAAATGATCAAGCTTTAAACGCATTCGCGACCGGAAGAAAACCGGAAGATAGTGTAGTTGCAGTTACAGCTGGTCTTCTGAGTCAACTCAACCGTGACGAACTTCAGGGTGTTATTGCGCATGAAATTTCTCACATTACTAACCGTGATATTTTATTCATGACATTCGCTGGAATAATGTTGGGAGCAATTGTTATTATGTCTGAAGTATTTCTGCGTGGATATTGGATAGGAGGAAGTTCTCTAAATCGTTACAAAAACAAAGCATCTGGTGGAGGAAATGCACAAGCAGTTATTATGATTGTAGCTCTTATACTTGCTATACTTGCCCCCATTTTAACCAGGCTTCTATATTTTGCAATTTCTAGAAAACGTGAATATTTAGCCGACGCAAATGGTGCGAGACTTACACGCTATCCAGAAGGCCTTGCTTCAGCTTTAGAAAAATTATCACAAAGCAGATTTAATTTACGGTCTGCTGTTAAAGCAACTGCTGGATTGTACATTGTAAATCCACTAAAAAAAACTGGGATGAAAATTTCAGATCTATCAAGTACTCATCCTCCGATCAGTGAGAGAATTAGAATTTTAAGGGGTATGGCGCACGGCGTGAATTTCGCTGATTATCAGAATTCATACAATAAAATTAAAGGTGATTCAGAATCTATAATTCCGGCTTCAGGATTGAAGTTATCTGAAGATATTCCAATTAGAAGTGAACTTGATCCAATTCATAATTTGACTAAAAAGGAAACTCAACGTAAACTCGGAAATATTATAATGAATGTAAATGATTATAAATTTTACAACTGCAGTTGCGGAGTTACAATTAAAATTCCACCAACATTTGAAGGTGAGACAATTAAATGTCCAAGATGCGGAGAAATTAATATAACTAACTAAACAATACTCACATCGAAATTTTCTAATGTATCCTTAACATGTTTTAAGAACTGGCCCCCTAGCATTCCATCCACTAATTTGTATATATAACATGATTCATAAAATTATACTTGCAATTATACTTGTTTTTTATCATATTGTATTTAAAAGGAGATTAAAATGCCACAAGTATCATTATATATTGATAATGAAACATTTAAGAAAATTGGCAAAGCTGCCAAAATTGAAAAAAAATCCATTTCCAAATGGGTTTCATCAAAGATTATAACTTCACTAAGTAACTCATGGCCAACAGAATGGTTTAATCTTTTTGGATCATTAAACGATGAGACATTTACAGAACCGGATGAACTCCGTTTCAGTGAAGATAACAAGAGAGAAAAACTATGAAGTATTTTCTTGATACGAATATTTGTATTTACTTTCTAAAAGGATTATATCCTAGTATCAAAGATAAATTTCAACAGATCAATCCAAATGATATAAAAATCCCCTCAATAGTTAAGGCTGAACTATTATATGGTATAGAGAAAAGTGTAAAGAAAAAAAATAATCTTGAACTAGTAAATAATTTTCTCTTCCCTTTTGAGATCGTACCATTTGATAGTAGTGCAGCAGAATTCTATTCAAAAATAAGAAGTTCGTTAGAAAAATCCGGATCAATAATTGGCCCTAACGATTTAATAATTGCTTCCATTGTTGCAGCAAATAAAGGAACTCTAATCTCTAATAATGAGAAGGAATTCAAGAGAATAAAAAATCTTCAAGTAAAAAACTGGATTTAACTAAATACTACTTACATCAAAATTTTCTAATGTATCCTTAACATGTTTTAAGAACTGTCCCCCTAACATTCCATCCACCAAGCGATGATCATGGCTAATTGAAAGATACATCATAGGTTTTATAGTAATCGAATCTACTCCGTCAACTTCAACAACCACCGGCTTCTTAATAACAGCCCCTACCCCAAGTATTCCTACTTCCGGTTGATTTATAATTGGTGTGCCAAACTGCAATCCAAAAATTCCGTAGTTAGTTATTGAGAATGTTCCATTCATAATATCATCAGGTTTTAAACCTTTGTTTCTAGCCTTCTCACCTACCTGAGATATTGCTTTTGCGAATCCTCTTACACTTAAATTCTCAGCATTTTTAATATTCGGGACTATTAAACCGTTTGGTTCAACTGCAACGGCAATTCCCAGATTAATGAATTTCTTCATAACAATATTTTTTCCATCAACTGAGGAATTCATTAAAGGAAATTCTTTTAGAGCATTCACACATGCATAAGATATGAATGCCATATATGTCAATTTAACTTTTTCTGTCTTCCATAAATGATCTTTATGCTCTTGGATATAGTTATGGATTCTACTCATATCAACTTCATTTACAGCAGTTACATGAACAGATGTATCCCGACTATGTATCATGTGCTCCATGATCTTTTCTCGAATATTATCCATCGGAATTATTTCGGTTTCATCGCTACTGGTTACATCCACTGATGTATCCTTAATTAATTTATCCTTTTTTGATTTTTGAAGTACAACTCCCTGCTCCTTTAGCTCCAAGTATTTAAGTATATCTTTTTTGGAAACCCTTCCCTCAATACCAGTACCTTGAATCGTCTCAAGCTCTGTTAAAGATAAATTTTCTTTTCGGGCAATACTAAGAACAAGTGGTGAATAAAACCGATTTGAATCTGCTATATCAATTTTTTGCTCCTCTTGATTTATCTCTACTGATTCTTCAACAAAAACTTTATCAACTTGATCTTTTTCAAGAGTTGCTTCAATTTCTTTAGATTTTGTTTTTATCTCATCTGAAGTTTGTTCAGGAATCGATCCCTCTGAATCAATTATTGCAACTACTGTATCAACATCGACCGTTTCCTGTTCATTCACAAGAATTTCCATCAATACACCGTCTGCAGGAGAAGGAATTTCTGTGTCAACTTTATCTGTGGCAATTTCATAAATGATTTCATCCTTCTTTACTTTATCACCAACATTCTTATGCCATTTGATCACTGTACCTTCATTTATACTTTCACCCATTTTGGGCATAATTACATCTATTTTCATTTCATCTCTCCAATCAAAAATTAAATAATCCTAATGATTATTAACAGCATTTAAATAATAAAAACAACCTACAAATTATTTTTTGTCATTCCGGCAATCTTTTAGCCCGCCTTCTAAAGCACTTGTACGGCGGACAGGCCGGAATCTTTAACTATACTAGAGATTCCCGATAAAAACATTCGGGAATGACAGTTTGAATATTTCAGAAGTCTTTATTGTTAATACAAGAGCAATTCTTTTAACTCAGTATAAATTTTATCCCGATTTGGAAGAACTTCCTTTTCCAAATTTGGATGATAAGGAATAAATGTATCCTTAGCAGCCACACGCCTTACGGGGCCATCCAAATATTCAAAGCATGAATCAGTAATTCTTGCGCTGATTTCCGCACCAAATCCAGCGGTTAAAGTATCTTCGTGAATTACAATCGCTTTTCCGGTTTTTCGCACTGAATTAAAAATCGTTTCTTCATCTAGCGGATTCATCGTTCTGATATCAATTAGTTCGATTGAATGTCCCTCTTCCTTTAATTTACGAAGTGCAAAAGTTGCTTCGTGCACCATTGCTCCATAAGTAATTATTGTTAAATCATTCCCTTTAATAATGGTATTCGCTTTACCAAAAGGTAGAAGATATTTATGATCCGGTTCAGGAGAACTTGCATAACTTTGTCGATATAATCCCTTATGCTCCAAGAAAAGAACAGGATCATTTAATCTGAGTGCTGTCTTTAATAAACCTTTTGCATCAGCAGCACTTGATGGATATGCTATAAGCAGACCTGGTACATGGGAGAAGAATCCTTCAATATTCTGGCTATGAAATAATCCACCATGAATAAAACCGCCAACAGCAACACGAAATACCATTGGAGATGAGAATTGATTATTAGAACGGTAACGATATGTAACTAATTCGTCTCTCATCTGCATGAAGGCAGGCCAAATGTAATCGCCAAATTGAATTTCGACACATGGTTTTAGTCCTACTAATGCCATTCCAATTCCAATTCCAGCAATACTTGCCTCTGCTAAAGGTGAGTTAAATACTCTTTCTTCTCCGTACTTTGTTGATAGTCCCTTAGTAGAAGTAAAAACCCCGCCTTTTCTATCCGCAACATCCTCCCCAAAAACATAGATTTTCTCATTGATCTCCATCTCTTCATGAAGAGCGTGATTGATTGCATCTACCATTACAATAGGATTACCGGCCGGTTTTGATTTCTCATATTCCAGCCTATCTCTTTTTCCGCTCTCGTCTAAAATAAATCGAACAGCACTTTCAGCTTTAGGTTCATTCTGCCGAAGAGAGTATTCTGCTGCTTTTTCAATTTCTTTATTTAGTTCACTTTCAATTTTAGAAACAAAATCTACACTAATTTTTTCTTCTTTGATTAAAACATCTTTAAGCTTTTGGATAGGATCTTTTTCTTGATCAGCCTCAATATCTTCTTTCTCTCTATATTTTCTTTGATCATCTGAGGAAGAATGGGATGCAAGTCGTACAACATGAGCTTCGATTAGAACTGGTCCGTTTCCATTACGGACATAGTCAAATGCTTGCTGCGCAACATCATAGCTTTTATTAAAATCTGTTCCATCTACTTCAACTTTTAGCAAATTTTCAAATCCACTCATTAATTGGGCTATGGAAGAATTCTTCCCACTATTTTGTGCTTCGACAGGAACGGATATCGCCAGTTTATTATTTTGTATAACAAAGATAACCGGCAGTTTCTCACGACTAGCCCAGTTAACAGCTTCATAAAATTCTCCCTCGCTCGTTGTTCCATCACCACTACTGACATAAGTGACAGCATTATTCCCTTTCCGTTTTAAGGCTAAGGCTGTACCAACAGCCTGGAGAAATTGAGTTCCGGTTGGGCTTGATTGCGCGGGAATATTCAATTCCTTAGAACCCCAGTGATTAGGCATTTGTCTCCCTCCGGTCATTGGGTCGGAGCCCTTGGCTAACATGTGTAAAAAGACATTATCAAGCTTTTCCCCAAGAGTTAGCAGAAAAGCAAGATCTCTATAATATGGATAAGCCCAATCAATACCAGGCTGCATCTGCATTCCAACTGCAATTTGAATTGCTTCATGCCCTGCAGCTGACATATGGAAATATGACTTACCTTGTTTGAGAAGGTTCATGATCTTATGATCAGTTTTCCGAGTTAATAACATAGTTCTCAAAGCATTGATTCGAACTTTCTTATCAATTTTATCGGACTTGTTGTCTTTATTTATATTTTTCGTCTTCATATCTATTTTATTTTCTGTTCTCATTTTTTAACTATTGTTTTTAATTTTTATATATCCAACATCTGGGTTTTCACTTTATCATAAGAAAAGATTTCTTTAGCATTCTTAATAATTGCATTCTTAATATTTTGAATATCAAACGTCTGATCAAGTTCTTTTCCTAATGATGTCACTTCTTTATCTTCTATTCCACAAGGGATAATTCCATTAAATAAATCCAAATCGGTATTTATATTAAAAGCAAATCCGTGCATTGTAATCCACTTGCTTATTTTAATCCCGATTGCACATATTTTTCTATCTTCAATCCATACTCCCGTATGTTCATTATTTCTAATAGTTTTTAATCCAAAATCATCGCATGTTTTAATAATAACCTCTTCTAAAGATCTGAGATAACGATGAGCATCTCTTTCCCACTGGCCTAGATCAAAAATTGGATATCCAACAATTTGGCCCGGTCCGTGGTAGGTGATATCACCACCTCTATCAATATCATAGACCTTGATACCCTTTGATTTTAGGAAATCATCATCCCCTATCAGATTATTTTTATCAGCAGTTTTACCTAAAGTGTAAGTGTTCGGATGTTCGAGTAAAAGTAGAGTATCAGGAATTAAATCATTTAATCTTTTTTCAAATAATGATTTTTGAAACTTCCAGGCAACGTCATAATCGATTAATCCTAAATCAATATAATCAAGATCTCTATATATGGATTGATTTTCCATCTGCATCCTCTGCAGCTTCCATAATTATCTCAGATAATGTTGGATGAGCATGAATTGTTCCTGCAATCGTCTCTTCAGTTGCTTCTAATGATTTAGCAAGACCAAGCTCTGCTATTAATTCGGTTGCTTCAGATCCGATAAGATGAGCACCTAAAAGTTCACCATATTTTTTATCGAAAATTAATTTCGCAAATCCTTCTCTCTCTCCTATTGCAGCAGCTTTACCACTTGCCGAAAATGGAAACTTCCCTATCTTTATATCATAACCTAATGAAATAGCCTGCTCTTCTGTTAAACCAATACTTGCAACTTGCGGCTGACAATATGTACAGCCAGGAATACTCGAATAATCTATATCTTTCAATTCTTTACCATGAAACCTTTCAACACAATGAATACCTTCTGCTGATGCAACATGAGCTAATGCAGGTTGTCCAATCACATCACCAATAGCATAAATATTTTCAACATTGGTCTCATAAGTTGATTTATCCACCTTAATACTATCTTTTACAGTTTCAATTCCTAGATTCTCTAAACCAATTCCATCGATATTAGGAGAAACTCCAATAGCATTTAATACTTTATCTGCAGTAATTTTTTCAATTTTTCCATTAATTTCAAAAACAACTTCAACATTTTCTCCATTTATATTCACTTTGCTAACTTTCGCAGAATTATAAAAGGTAATCCCTCGTTTTGAGAGACTATTTTTCAGAGTTTCGGAAATTTCCTTGTCTTCCAATGGTAATATTGTTTCCATCATCTCAATGACAGTTACTTTCGTCCCAAGCACAGAATAAAAATATGCAAATTCAATCCCGATAACACCGCCGCCAACAATGACCAATTCTGAAGGAAGTTCAGAAAGGTTCATGGCTTCGCTGCTTGTAATTATCTTTTCCCTATCTACTGGAATTGAAGGAATGGATTTCGGTCTTGCTCCTGTAGCTATTATAATTCTATCAGAAATCACTGTATCAATTGAATTTCCATCGTCATCAAATACATCAATCTCTTTCGAAGAATTCAGTTTCCCAAATCCTTTAATAATATCTATTTTATTCTTTTTTATTAAATACTCAACACCTTTAACTATCTTTTTAGATACCGTTCTGCTACGCTTAATAATTTTTTCAAAATTAAAGCTTACATTTTCGACCGAAATACCAAAATTCTTAGAATGATTTGAAATAAGGTCATATACTTCTGCATTTTTGAGTAATGATTTTGTAGGGATACATCCCCAATTCAAACATATTCCACCAAGCTTATCCTTTTCAACAATTACTGTTTTATAACCAAGTTGTGAAGCTCTAATTGCAGCAACATATCCACCAGGACCACCACCCAAAACGGCAACATCATACTTTTTAGACATAATAAGACCCCATAACTTATTTTATTAAATATAAATATACTGAAGATTAAAGATAAATAAAACTTAGCTGATTATATATAATTCCATAATTAAACAGAATCAAGAAGCATAAAATCCTTTGTCTCACTTTTACGATCATTCGTCTCGACTTTATCGGAATAATTACAAACTCGAATTAAAGGACAAATTCCACAACTTGGATTTTGTGATTTACAAACTTCTCTTCCTAGGCGTATTAAATTTGTGTGAAATTGATGAGCTATTTTTAGTGGAAATTTCTCATTTATCTTATAAAAAGTTTTATCCGGAGTTGCAGCATTAACAACTCCAATTCTATTTAATGTCCGATGGACGTGTGTATCAACCGGACAAATATTCCTCCCTTCTGCAAAAAGTAGAACACAGCTTGCAGTTTTAACACCAACACCCTTAAATTTTGTCAATTCTTCAATTGCTTCATTATCTTGCATTTGTACAATATGTTCAAGAGAAATTTTATTCTTTTTATTAAATAAATTTGTAATAAATTCTTTAATAGCTTTGGATTTCTGCACAGCTAAGCCAGCAACACGGATCTCCTTTTCGATTGATGTTCTACGAGCACTCAATAAATTATCCCAAGATTTATATCTTTTTTTCAGATTCTGATATGCTTTATACGAATTATTATCATTTGTATTCTGAGAGAGGATGGTCGCAATGATCATATCAACGGAATCTGGCAAATCTTTTTTTCTTGGGGGAATACCAAAATACTCTACCAAAGATTTATCTATTCTTTTAATTCTGTCTGAGAGTGATTTATTCTTTTGTCCCATAATATTATAATTTCTTCCTTGTGATCTTAGTGACTTTCATTGTGCACTTTGTGGTTTTCTCTTTTACCACTAGGGTCACAAAGTTTTTCACAAAGGACACAATGTTATAAAAAAAAGGGACGATACTCGTCCCTTTCAATATTAAAACTATTAGATTTATTTTTTAGAGCAATAATCCTACATCAAAAAATTGAACATTTTTTAGTCTTCCATAATCAGCATAAGCGTAATTAATATAGATTCCAAAATTATCATTGAAGTAATATTTCAGCCCTGCTCCAAATGTTAATCCACCTTCTTCATTATTCATTAATAACTGCTTATAACCAGCTCTAAGGAAAAGCAATTCGTCAAATGCAAATTCTGTCCCTAAGTTAAGATACTCTGAATTGTCATTAGGATGGATTGCATCAACTGCCGCACTTAATCTGATGAATCGTGTATCAATAACATCCATAGCTAATCCAAATCGGAACATCAGTGGTAATGCAAATGCGTCTGTATCATATGAGGCTGGTATATTACCTGGCCCACTTGTGAAGTCATTGTTAGGATCATAATTAAACTTAATATCACTTCCATCTAACTCCATAGCTGAGCCGAAATTAAATATAGCTGCAGATATCATTAAATCATTAAAAGGCGTTCGATATAAAGTACCAACATCAACTGCAAAACTTGAAGCTGATGAATTCCAAATAGATTCACGAATGTATTTCAGATTCATACCAACTGAAAATCTATCAGTTAATTCTTTTGAATATGATAATGTAGCTGCTATTGAACTAGCATCCCACATTCGTCCATCACCATCTTGATGTGATTCAGTTCTAACTTTATCTTCCGGTACAGCCAATGATGTAAAACTTGCAGCAAAAAATCCCATATCACCTAAGTTTAATGATGCAGCGGCAAAATCATAGCTGATATCAGCCAGCCAATTAGCATGATTAAACACAGCTTCAGCATTATTTGAACTTTGTGCTATACCGGCCGGGTTCCAATAAATTGAGTAAACATCAGTTCCCATAGCAGAGTATGCACCACCCATAGCAATAGCTCTTGCACCGGCACCAATCTTCAAAAATTGAGCAGAAGTTGTTCCAACCTTAGTTGTTCCGCTGAACAATTGTGCCTGTATTTGCATGAATGAACTAAAAACAAATATCAAGATTATAATAAAAATATTTTTTTTCATTTATTTTCCTCCGCTATAAATTTTTTAGATACCGTTTAATTGATATCTCTATTTTATAACTCCAAATCTGCCAATTTTATCTCCTACATCTGGAACTTCAACATGATATATATACACACCATAAGCAACACGATGTCCTTCATCACTTAATAAATCCCAAGCTGCAGTACTAGTATTATCATTTTTTTCAATAACAGAAACAAGTTCCCCAATGATAGTATAAATTCTTATCGTACACTCTGGTGGAAGATTTTTGAATTTAAGTTTCTTATCACCTCTCTGACCAGGTAATCTCCCAGGAGTTTCAAAATCACTATATACTACATAGGGATTTGGAACAACAAAAATTTCATCTAATGTTTCCTCAGCTAACTTTGGTTTATATTCAGCTGCTTTTGCTTCATATCTATATAAATCCCCAACCTCAAAGGGTTTTGATGTCCGTACGTGGTAAATATCACCTTCTTTTGGATAAACGGGCTCATATTTATTAATTGTTGTATCAGCAACAAAAGTACTATCATCAATCCACGTTGTATCGATTGATGCTAAAGTATCCGGACGCAGATCAAACTGTAAGAAATATGAAACTGTAGCTCCTGGAGCATCTGTTGGTCTCAGTAAAAGTGGTTCTCCCCAATCCCATTTTCCATTCTCATTTGGATATCCAATTTCATTAATTAGGAAATTACCTTTAACATAGTTTCCTTGATCGTCAACTTCAGAGATATTAACTATATTGAATGGAACTGATGTTAATGAGTTTGATGGAATAATGAAAGCAGAGTCTCCATTTGCCCAACTACCATCTTCTAATGTATCAGTATAGTCTAACCATCTAACTTCCCAATCAGCTCTGTACTGAACATGAGGAGTTCCAGGATAATTAGCATTAGATTTACTCCATAATACTGAATCTCTAACATTTGTTTCCGATTCTTCATCCCACTCGCATCTGCTTTCATCTAGATCAAGTGGATGATTTTGAACAAATATTCTTTGGCCGTCAAATGCCGGGTTTGCATCAGAACTATCAATAAGAGTACTATTGAAGACCGGATAATAATTATATTTAATATTGAATTTCTGATTACTTGTTAGATCACCAGAATTATTACCACGTATTTTACCTTGATCTTCCTTTATAATATATTGACTCTGATCAATTACATTACCACTTTCGTCAGTTACTTCAACACTACTCGTCTTTATATTTTCTTTACTTAGATTAACAAATACAGTATCCTTGGATACGAACGATTCCTCTACACCGGTTGAGTCATAAACATTATAAATGTCAACTTCTTCAAATTCGATAGTAAAAATTCTATCTTGAACTTTTGTTGGTTCAACAATTTTCACCACTAAACTACCTGTTGCGTCTCCGGTTATTTGATCAGGTATTCCCCCTGTTCCTGCTTCAGCATCACTATACCCAGAAGTGCTTTTCATGGGAGTAGCTATGCCAGTATTAACATCAAATGTAAGTTCACTAGTTACCGGATCTACATCAATAATTGTTTGTGTTTCTGTTGGGGGTATACTAAACTTTTCCGATCCACCATCATAAGCTGCAAGTGCATAATAGTAAGTAACGCCATTCGTTACATTTGAATCAACATATTCGTGTACCAATCCGCTATTACTTCCAATATAATATTTAACACCTCTTCCAACATATTCTATCGGATGAAATCCTTCCAAACTATCAACAACATCAAACTGCGCAATCCCTTTTCCAATAAAAGGATTACCCAAACCATCAGTTATAGTTTTTACATCGCTAAATGTAGGATCTTGACTTCTGTAGATTTTATAACCTTGAAAATCAAAAGTTCTTATAAATGGATCAAATGATTTTTCTGAGGCATCGTCCCAATATAATGTGACCCTTCCATCACCAGGTACAACTGATAAATTCGGCTTTGTAGGTGGTTTCGCAAATCTGTAGTCAGACTCAAGGATACGTGTTGATGTTTCAGCATTGAGAAGCAAGTGATCTACATTATTTCCAAAAAGAATTGTCATTGAAAATCTTTGACTTTCACCTTGCTCTAAACTAAGAGGACCAGTACCAAAGTTAAAAATATTATCCCCCGGATTATTAAGAAGTTCCTGATCTGTACTGATAGTATCTGATGATAACCACTCCCACATCAAAGGATCGTTTCTCGGTACATTGGGGTCTGAATTTGTGTAAGTCGCTGCATGAAAGCTTGAAAGTCCAATCTGATCAGATTCTGAAATGTCTCTTAATCCATAATTCAATTCTGACCCAGCCCACTTTGATCCAGGTGTTCTTTCATCACCAATTGTACCATTTAATTCCCAACCTTGTGATGGGACTCCATCACCTTCTCCATAATCAGGACCAGGATAATTTTCTGATTCAGGACCAATACCATCAATACCTATATCATCTTTTTCTAGATCCCAGTCACCATCTTCATCACCAGACCATCTAGGTCTAGGTTTACCATATATAGCTGTATATTTTGCAACATCACTGATACCTGTATTTAAAGGAATACTTTCACCATCAATAAACTCACCCGAACTATTATCCGGGGATTCATCTGTAATTCCATCATCATCATTATCAATTAGATCAACAGCATTAGATGGTGATTCAAGAAATTTCCAACCAAAATAACCAGGGCTACGGCCAGCATCACCCACTCCATCACCATCCCAAGCATAAACCATACTTCGAGCTCGCTGATTTACACCATTTAAATGTATCGAATTACCAAATGGATCAATAAAATCTGCTTTGTCATCAGCATAATCTGCCGGACCGCCAACATGCGGATCACCATGCATTCCGAAATAAGCTTCTTCTATTTTTTTATCACTTGCATTTGATATTTGATAAACAAGAAACATAATATCTTCAGCAAGTGAATTATTGAATTGAAGTATGCGAACTTCCATATCTAAACCAAGTCCATGCATATTCGGATCAGAATTAGATGGAGTATATGAAGGGAATTCCTCATTAGAATAATCATCAACAACATAGTAAACTTCTTCATCCGGGGCTGATGCTTGATCTCCTAGGAATGCAGGCCATAAGTATTTCCCAACTGAAGGATTGTACCAGCTTTCAGGCCATGAGTCAGGTTTTCCATCTCTTGGATCTTCATCTCCAATTCCTAAACGGGCAATTTCGGTTTGTCCTTCTGTTGTATCAACATAACCATTCTTTGGCAGCCATCCCCATTTAATAGTTCCATCCGGATTATAGTCACCTTGTCCGGTTAATACAAATGAATCAGATACTATCTGTACTTGATTTCCATCATTACCGGTTACATCTGCTGCTGCAAGTGGTCCAAATTCAAATCCATAACCCAATCCTTGCCATACCAAGTCACCAACATTACCAAGAGTATTCGGTTTACAAATTGAACCGTAGTTGTACAGAATAGTTGTGATTTTATTCCCATTGATAAGCGATTCTTTTAGATGACGTGTCTTCCCATTAACTTTGAAAGAACGGATTGAAAACATGTCTCCAAAAATTCGAACCATATCTTCTTCCGATAATCCCTTTACAATTGGATAACCGTTCTCATCATATTCTTGAGCCTCTAAACTAGTCAAGAATAGAGTTGAAACTAAGAAGAGCAGTAATAATTTTGTTATTAGCTTCATATTTAAAATACCTCTCAATTTATCTTAATTAAAGATTACCGAAAATCCGAGTCTAATTTCTCTAGGTCGACTTACTCTGTCTGGCCTTGCATAATAATTATCAATTGCACTCATATCAAAAAGTCCAGGATCACTTTCTATTCTTCCTCTGATATCATCATAAATAGAAGCATCTGTTTCTTCTAAAACTGATGTAAGAGCACGACCACTGCTAGCCCATACAGATAGTTCATTTTGAAAATCAAGTACATTAGCTACCCATAAAAACAGAGACCATTTAAAATCTCCGGTTCTAAAAAACTTTTCAAATTTAAAATCTAAGGTGTTTTGAGTTAATTGATTACTCTCATTCTGAATAAATATTCTTGTACTAATGCTTGGCGGATAATTAGGTGTATAAGGTTTACCAGACTGTAGATTGTATATCAATCCAAGAGTCCAATTTTCATGCTTATATAAACCAAAGCTAATATTTATAACATGAGACCTATTAAAACTCATTGGAACTAAATATGTTTCTGTTTGTTTTCCAGATGCTTCACTAAAAAACATCCAGTCAGCAGGTTCAGTTCTGTTGCCTTCAGCAATCTGATATGTATAATCCATTGTTGCATAGAACATATCTTCCGGAGCTCTTCTTCTCTCTAGTCTGAAAGAGACACCGCGGACGTTAGAATAAGCAAGGTTAGTAAGGACACTATATTCTCTAGTACCAGACAAAGTTTTTACAGTTTGAAATTGAATATAGTCTCTAACATCTTTATAATAACCGGTCAACTCCATCTTTAAATTCGGCATTAATTGGTGCTGCAAACCAAGTTCATACTGAACAGAACGCTGCATTTCTACATTAGGATTACCAAATGTAGGAACACTACCAACATTTGTCACAAAGAATTCCGGATTACGATATAAGCTTGATAAACTACCATTTTGATAGAAGTGCCCATATGAGAATCGAATGACTGACTCAGCAGTTATCGGATAAGATATTGACAAACGTGGAGATAAGTAATGTTTAGCTGTTGCATCCTTTAAGCTATCACTCATTTTACCACTTCCTAGATCCTCAAGATTACCTGACATATCCGAATTGTACTGTGCTTTTGGATCAAAATATTCATACCTTAATCCAACATTAAAAATAAATCTTTTTGCCAATTCCATTTTATCTACTATGTAAACGGCAGCATCTACAGGATCCTTATCATATTCTGTAAGCAATGCCAAGGATGTTGGTTTTCTTCGTATTAATTCCTGATATGGATCATTAATCATATCTGCATTACTGATCTTAGAGCCGTTTGCTTTTAATATCTCAACATTGTAACTCTCTAATTCCAGGTTATGCTGTCTACCTTCAAATCCAAATTTTAGCTCATGATTTCCCATTTGAGCAACAAGATCACCTTTTACAGTCATTGTAGTTGTTTTTCTATCACTTCTATATCGATGAGTTCCACCTGCCACAAATCCAGTGTTACTAATTCCTAATTCATATATAGAGGGCAGATAGTTTGTATCACCTTCATCTTCATATAAATAATATTTTACTTGGTTATAACCATGCGAAGCTTTTAAAGTATAAAAAACATTTTGACTAACAGTGTGGGTAAAGTCTATTGTCTGAACTAATCCATCTTGGTAATTTGTGCCTCGACCGTCAGGATTATACTGCCATGCAAAGTTATAATTTTTCCAATCCCCTTTATTAAAAACAGCTTCATATTTAAGTTTCATAAGAGTAGTGATGTTGAAACTTACGTTACCTTGTAAGTTAAGACTTGTTGAGGGATTCATTGCCACATATTCACCATCTCCGGTTGGTAATCCAGTAGAATCAGTTACGCTATACGGATTAAACCAATATGGTTTATCAGGGCTTTCCTTTCGGTAATCACCCGATGCAAATGCCTCACGACTAAGATAGGAGTCAGTAGTGTTATATAAGCGTTTCCCATAATAAAGTCCACCGTAATTTTCGTAAACACCAGAAACAAAGAATTTTAATGATTGAAAGATAAGTGGGCCACCAATAGTTGCTTCTAACCTTCCCCTATTTAGGGGATCAATCTCATCAATATTTTCAAAAAGCTCAGTTCTGCTTGTTACATAATCACCGGCGTAGCCCCTTAAACTGAATGAGAGTTTATTCCCACCTTCTTTAGTTACATAATTTACAAGACCGGAAAGAGCGTTACCATACTCAGCACTAAAAGTTCCACTAGATACGGAAACCTCTTGTACAGCATTTGTGGCAAGACCAACTGACTTTTTATTATTATAAGGATCGTTCAACGAAACACCATTAAGAGTGTAGGAAGTTTCATTACCAAAACCACCGCGCATATGAATTGCGCCATCATCACCAACAGTTACACCCGCTTGGAGCTTTATTACATCACTAATTTGATCAACAGGTAATTCTTGTATTGTTTCAGCGTTAATTGCAACTGTAGGATTTGTTAAGTCCTGTCGAATAAGCGGGTCTCTCACACCCTGAACAACAACCGCTTCCATAGTTACTGAGCCGCTGCTCAATTCAAATTCAATACGTGTTGTAAAATCAACATTCACCCTTGTATCAGTAATGGTAACTTTTTGATACCCCACTACAGAAGCGGTAATTGAATATACTCCCGGAGGGACATTCAAAATTGTAAAGTTACCATCAATATCTGTAGCAGCACCCATCGAGGTACCATCAATAAAAACATTGGCAAATGGCAAAGGTTCTCCGGTCTCTTTATCTTTAACCAATCCGGCTATTTTACCAGTACTTCCGGCAAATATTTGTAATGTTAGAAAGGCGAGCGAAAAGATAAGAGACAATAGTAAACGTTTTCTCATAAAGAGTGTCCCTTGTTTGTTTTAAGTTTTAAATGAATCGTCATTTTGCTAATCCATTTTTGTATGTGTTAAAGATAGTATAACAATTAGAAACTTGCAATAGATATGCTGATTATTTTTGAGAATAAAACAAATGTTGAATATTTATTCAGTTACGGATAGCACGTCTTAATATGATATGCTCCAATTAATTAATCGATAATTAGTTTTTCAAATCAATCTTTTATAATTTTGCATCAAGTTAATCACCTTGATAGTGGAGGAAATTGTGTCAGTATTGATGGTAAGTGTTTCAGGAATACGAGGAATAGTAGGAAATGGTTTGGATCCTCAAACAATTGTTAAATATACTTCTGCATATGCACAATTTTGCGGAAAGGGTAAAATCGTTATTGGCAGTGATGGACGGATAACGGGCACCATGGTTAAAAATATTATTGTAGGCACATTAATCGCTAAAGGTAATGATGTCATAGATATTGGAATATGCCCAACACCCACAGTACTTTATAATGTTACAAAACTAGGTGCAGTTGGCGGCATACAAATCTCTGCAAGTCATAATCCAAATGAGTGGAATGCACTAAAACTATTAAATAATAAGGGCGAGTTCATGACGCTCGATGAAAATAAGGAAATGTTAAACTATATAACTGGAGATAAGTTTACATATGAACCGTGGGATAAGTTGGGGAAAGCAACCGACTATTCGGATGGACTTATCAATCATATGAAAGGAGTATTGAGTTTATCCGAAATTGATATTGAATCTATCAGAAAAAGAAATTTTAAAGTTTTACTTGATTGCGTTAATGGTGCTGGTTCATATATTATGCCTCAGCTACTTGAGGAATTCGGCTGTGAAGTAATTAAAATAAATTGTGATAAATCCGGAGTGTTTCCTCGTCTGCCTGAACCGATACCTGAAAACCTGACTGAAACAATGGAGGCTGTAAAAGAACATGGAGCTGATCTTGGTGTTGTTGTTGATCCAGATGTTGATAGACTGGTTCTGATCACAGATGAAGGTAAACCTTTAGGTGAAGAATATACGATTACTCAAGCAGTAAGATTTGTTCTCTCAAAATCTACAGGAAATGTAGCAGTTAATCTCTCCACAACCCGTGCAGTAGATGATATTGCAGCTTCATACGGATGTAGGGTCTATCGCTCTCCTGTTGGTGAAGCAAATGTTGTCGTTACAATGAAAGAAGTTAATGCAGTTATTGGCGGTGAAGGAAGCGGTGGTGTTATTTTCCCAGCATTGCACTATGGGCGGGACGCACTGGTTGGTACAGCCATTATTCTTCAGCACCTCGTTGATTTCGGAGGAACAATTTCAGAATTGAAAAAAGAATTACCTGAATATCAAATTGCAAAAAGCAAAATTGATATTTCAGGTAAGAATCCTGATGAAGTAATAAATACTTTGATTGAGAAATATTCAAATAACAAAATCAATACAGATGATGGATTAAGAATTGATTTTCCAGATCACTGGGTACACTTAAGAAAATCTAATACAGAACCCATTATTAGATG
>JBDLIN010000002.1:0-53260 GCA_039714835.1 Bacteroidota bacterium
GTTCTAAAAGTATTGAAGTTTTAAGCGGGGGTAACTCAATTGGTAGAGTCACAGCCTTCCAAGCTGTTGGTTGCGAGTTCGAGTCTCGTCTCCCGCTCAACTTGTCCGCCTTTGGCGGGAAAAATTAGGCTGACGTAGCTCAGTCGGTAGAGCACATCCTTGGTAAGGATGAGGTCACCGGTTCAATCCCGGTCGTCAGCTCAATTGTTTTGAAAGAGTAATCATCCCGAAAATGTTGGGATTGTCAGCTTAAAAACTAAGCTTAATATGATTTGTGATCGTATTTCGTAAAAGTTAAAAAAGTTTTAATGTTTGTTTGGAGAAGATAATGGCAAAAGCTAAGAATGTTAGACAAAGAATAATTTTGGAAAGCACTGCTGGTACAGGCTATAGATATACTACTACAAAGAATAAGAGAGAACATCCCTCACGAGTAGAGTATAAAAAATATGATCCTGTTGTTCGGAAGCACGTAGTATTTAAAGAAACTAAATAATACGTCAGTGGCTCAATTGGCAGAGCAGCGGTCTCCAAAACCGCAGGTTGGGGGTTCGAATCCCTCCTGACGTGCAAAAAATCAAATTTGGTATTTATTAAATGAAAGAAAAAATCGTCAACTTTTTTAATGATGTAGTCAAGGAAATGAAAAAAGTTACTTGGCCTACAAAAGAAGAACTTAAAGAGTCTACTACCATTGTAATTGTAACATGCTTACTTATCTCCGCTTTTACATATGTAATTGACATGTTAATTACACAAGTATTTAAAGGAATATTTTAAAGTGGAAGAAAACACACAAGCTAAATGGTATGTAGTAAAAACCTTTTCTGGTCATGAGAATAAAGTAAAAAATCTCATTGATGCTGAATTGCGTGAAAATGAATACTTAGATGCTCGAATTATTGAAGTTTTAGTACCTACTGAAAAAATATTCGAAGTAAAAGATGGCAAGAAGAAGAGTAAGACCAGAAACTTTTTCCCGGGATATATTTTAGTAAATGCCGATCTCGATATAAAAGTTAAAGATTTTATTGTGAATTCACCTTCAGTAATGGGATTTCTTGGTAATCAGAATAATCCTATACCTCTTCAACCTGCTGAAGTAAAAAGAATTGTTGGAAGAATTACTCAGAACGAAGAGACTGAGAGAACAGATACAATCTTCCGTTCTGGTGATTTTGTTAAAATCGTTGACGGACCATTCAATAATTTCTCTGGAGTTATTGAAGAAGTACATGAAGAGAAAATGAAAATAAAAGTGATGGTGTCTATTTTTGGCAGAAAAACTCCTGTCGAGATAGATTTCGTTCAAGCAGAATTAGAGAAATAAATAAAAATATTATAGGTTAAAATTATGGCTAAGAAAATCAGTGGATATATTAAATTGCAAATTCCAGCTGGTCAAGCAAATCCTTCACCACCTGTTGGTCCTGCTTTGGGACAAAAAGGTGTTAACATTATGGAATTCTGTAAGCAATTTAATGCAAAAACTTCTGATAAAGCAGGATTAATAATTCCAGTTGTAATTACGGTTTATGCAGATAAATCATTTACATTTATTACAAAAACTCCTCCTGCAGCAGTTTTATTGAAGAAATCCTTAAATCTACCAAAAGGATCAGCAGAACCTAATAAAACTAAAGTTGCTCAAGTATCAAGAGCTCAGCTACAAGAAATTGCAGAAACAAAAATGCCGGATTTGAATGCTAATGATGTTGATCATGCTATTAATATGATTGCTGGAACAGCTCGTAGCATGGGTATAACTGTTAAAGATTAATTGATAAAGTTTAAAAATTAGTTTGGATATAAAATGAAACAATCAAAGAGAGTAAAAACCCTTAGAGAATCTATTGACATAAAAAAGGAATATAGTCTCGAAGATGCCATAAAGGTTTTGAAAGAAAAATCAAATGTTAAATTTACTGAGTCTTTGGACTGTGCTATTAGATTAGGTGTTGATCCGAAACACGCAGATCAAATGGTTAGAGGAACAGTAAGTTTACCACACGGCACAGGTAAAGAAGTTCGAGTTCTAGTTATTGCAAAAGGATCTAAAGCTGAAGAAGCCCTATCTTCCGGAGCCGATTATGCTGGCTTTGAAGAATATCTTGAAAAAATTAAAGGTGGTTGGGCAGATGTAGATGTTGTTGTAGCAACTCCTGATACAATGTCAGAATTAGGTAAATTAGGTAGGGTACTTGGTCCTCGAGGTTTAATGCCTAATCCTAAAAGTGGAACTGTTACAAATGATGTTGCAAATGCGGTGAAAGAGGTTAAAGCGGGTAAAATTGAATTTCGTGTTGACAAAACTGGAATTATACATACCACCTTAGGAAAATTAAATTTTGATATAAATCAATTAGTCGAAAATACACAAGTATTTTTACAGAGAATTGTAAAATTAAGACCATCTTCAGCAAAAGGACAATATATTAAAAGTCTTTATTTGTCTAGTACGATGGGACCGGGAATGCAGATTTCAAAAGATGAAACTGCAGGATTAAAATAGTATACGCACTCATTATATATAAATAATGCTTCTAAAATAATAAACTGAACAGTTATTAAACTGAATTAGGTAAAAGATGAATAGGTCAGAAAAAGAAGAGATGGTATCTCAAATTAAGGAAAAATTCAGCAATGCAAATGCTGTATATTTAGTTGATTATCAAGGTATTAATGTTGAAGAAATCAACGGTTTGCGACGTGAATTCCTAAAAGAAGACATTTCTTACAAAGTTTATAAAAATACACTTGTTAAAAAAGCTCTTGAGGAAATTGGTGAATATGATCAACTAAATGATCTTCTTGAAGGTATGGTAGGAATTGCATTTGCTGATGAAAATTATGTTATACCTGCAAAGATCATCAAAAAATTCAATGATGTTTCTAAAAAGTTAACTTTCAAAGGATGCTATATCGACTCATCATTCTATGGTGATGATCAATTGAAAGTTCTTGCTGCAATGCCGACTAAAGATGAAGTTATGGCTAGTATTGTTGGAAGTATTGCTTCACCAGCATCTGGTATTGTTGGAACATTGAATGCAGTTATAAGAGATCTTGTAAGTGTAATTGATGAAGCGGGCAAGACAAAAGCCGCTTAAATTGGAAAAGAAATCAAAATATATTTCATAGGAGAAATAAAATGTCAGAAAAAATAACAGAAATCGTTGAGAAAATTAAAGAGCTTACTTTAGTAGAGGCCTCTGAATTGAAGACAGCTTTAGAAGAGGAATTTGGAGTTACAGCTGCTGCTCCAGTAGTTATGGGTGGAGCTGCACCAGCTGAAGGCGCTGCTGCTGCAGAAGAAAAAACTGAATTTGATGTTATCTTAGCATCCTTTGGTGAGAAAAAGATCAACGTAATTAAAGTTGTTAGATCTCACACAGGCTTAGGATTAAAAGAAGCTAAAGAATTAGTTGATGGATGTCCAAATTCTGTAAAAGAAGGTGTAGCTAAAGAAGAAGCTGAAAAAATTAAGCAAGAGCTTGAAGAAGCTGGCGCAACTGTAGAAGTTAAATAATTCTTTTTTTATAGAATTTGCACTTTTTCCGAAATTGGTGAGATGGTATCGTCCGTCTCACCAATTTGTATTTCATTGAAGTAAAAAAATAAAGATAAATTTCCATTATAAGGGAGGTCAGGGTTGGATAAGTATAAAATTAACAAGGCAAATAACCGTATCACTTTTGGGTCCATTACTCCTGCCATTAAACAACCAAATTTACTGAACATACAGCTTGAATCGTTTGAAGAGGTACTTCAATTAGATGTTTATAGAGATAATAGAGAGAAAAAAGGTCTTCAAGAAGTGTTCAGTACTAATTTTCCAATTTTTGATAATAAAGAGTTTTATAGATTAGATTTTATTGACTACCATATTGAGAAACCTCGTTTTTCAATTAGAGAGTGTAAAGAGAGAGGTTTAACCTATAATGCTCCTTTGAAAGCAAAATTGAGATTATCGACTAAAGATGATGAAACCGAAGAATATGTAAACTCAATTGAGCAAGAAGTATACCTCGGTAATTTACCATTTATGACTGATAGAGGTACCTTTATAATTAATGGTGCTGAAAGAGTAATAGTGAGCCAATTACACAGATCTCCTGGAGTTGCATTTGCTCAAACTGTACATCCAAATGGTACTCCGATTTATTCTGCAAGAATAATTCCTTTCCGTGGAAGTTGGGTTGAGTTCGCCACTGATATAAACCATGTACTATATGTTTATATTGATAGAAGAAAGAAATTCCCATCTACTACACTTTTAAGAGCTTTGGGATATACCACTGATGAAGAAATTTTAAATCTTTTCAATTTAGTTGAAGAAATTTCTGTAAAGAAATTGGATCCAGAATTGCATAGGGGAAGGATTTCTTCCGAGGATGTAATTGATGAAAGTACCGGTGAAATTTATGTTATAAAAGATGGAGAATTAACCGAAGAGGTTATTGATAATATTAAAGCATCAGATATTGCAAAAGTCAAAATTATTGTAGCTGATGCTAATCCTGATCAAGATCTTATACTTAATACTCTTAAAAAAGATACTTCAACATCAAAGGAAGAAGCTTTATTCGCAATTTACAGACAATTGCGTACAGGTGAAGCACCGGATGTTGAAACGGCACAGTCACTTATTGATAAATTATTCTTTAATGATAAGAGATACGATCTTGGTGAGGTTGGTCGTTTTAGAATGAATGATAAACTTGAGTTAAATATCTCAAAAGATATTCGTGTACTAACGATTGAAGATATTGTTTCAATTATGAATAGTATCATTCATCTTAAAAATGGTAATGTTACTGTTGATGATATTGATCATCTTGGTAATAGAAGAGTTAGAACTGTTGGGGAGCAACTTATGCAGCAGTATAATGTTGGTCTTGCTCGTATGGCTCGTACAATAAAAGAACGTATGAACATGCGTGATACAGAAAATATGCAACCGCAAGATCTTGTTAATGCAAGAACAATCAGTAGCGTAATAAATGCGTTTTTCGGTACAAATCAATTATCACAATTTATGGATCAGACAAATCCATTGTCTGAATTGACACATAAAAGAAGAGTTTCAGCTTTAGGCCCTGGTGGTCTTACTAGAGAAAGAGCTGGTTTTGAGGTTCGTGACGTTCATCATTCCCATTATGGTCGTCTTTGCCCAATTGAGACTCCTGAAGGTCCCAATATTGGTTTGATCTCATCACTAACATTGTTTGCAAGAGTAAACCATTTTGGATTTTTGGAAACTCCTTATCGAAAAGTTACTAATGGAAAAGTCTCAAAAAATGTTGATTATTTGAGCGCTGATCAAGAAGATGAATTTACAATTGCCCAAGCTAATGCTCCTCTTAATGACCAAAGCAAGTTTGTTCTTGAGAGAGTTAAATGTCGTAAGCGTGGGGAATTTCCTGTAGTAACACCCGATAAGGTTCATTACATGGACGTTGCACCCGCTCAAATTGTGAGTGCTGGAGCTTCACTAATTCCATTCCTAGAACATGATGATGCTAACAGAGCACTGATGGGCTCTAACATGCAGCGTCAAGCTGTACCTCTATTAGTACCTGAATCACCATTTGTTGGTACGGGAATGGAATATAGAGTTGCACAGGATTCAAAATCTATTATTGTTGCTGAAGATAATGGTGTTGTTGAGTTTGCCGATGCTGATAAGATAGTTGTAAAATATGATTCTGATCCTGATAGTTACGAATCACTTACCAATTTTGATGATGATAGGAGAGTAGAGTATCAATTAACTAAATTCAATGGAACTAACCAAGAAACTTGTTTCAATCAACGTTCAATTGTGAGAACCGGTCAGAGTATTAAGAAAGATTGTGTTCTCGCTGATGGTCCTGCAATTGATAAAGGTGAATTAGCACTTGGTAAAAATGTCCTGGTTGGATTTATGCCTTGGAGAGGTTATAATTTTGAGGATGCTATTATAATTAGTGAACGATTGGTTGCGAATGATGAATATACATCTATTCATATTGAGGAATTTGAGCTTCAAGTTAGAGAGACAAAACGAGGTGAAGAAGAATTAACAAGAGATATTCCAAACGTAAGTGAAGAAGCTACAAAAAACCTTGACGAGCGCGGTATTATTATGGAAGGTGCTGAGGTTAAAGAAGGTGATATTCTGATTGGAAAAATAACTCCAAAAGGAGAAACTGATCCAACCCCAGAAGAGAAATTGTTAAAAGCAATTTTTGGTGATAAAGCCGGTGATGTAAAAGATGCTTCATTGAAGGCCCCTCCTGGACTTAAAGGTACTGTTATTCAAACACGTCTCTTTAGTAGAAAAAGAAGAGATAGCGAGGCAAAAAAACAAGAGAAGAAAGAAATTGAGAACTTAGAACATCAATTAGATGTTAAGAAAAAAGGAATTTATTCTCAACTGCAAACAAAACTTGAAAAAATTTCTCTTGGTAAATCAACTACTGGGATAAAAGACTTAGATAGTACTGTTGTATTAAGAAGTAATACAGCAATTAAGGATACTACTTTCCAAGCAATTGAAGATGTTACAAAATTAGATTATACATCAGATTGGTTTGAGGATGATGAAACAAACAAAATGATCAAAACACTCTTCAAGAATTATTTTAAGATTCTTGCAGATTATGAAGAGGATTATAAAAGAATGAAGTTGAACATCCAGAGCGGAGATGAACTTTCTCCAGGTGTTGTTCAATTAGCGAAAGTATATGTTGCCAAAAAACGAAAACTCCAGGTTGGTGACAAAATGGCTGGACGTCACGGGAATAAAGGCGTTGTTGCTAAATTAGTTCCTCAAGAAGATATGCCATACTTAGAAGATGGAACTCCAGTTGATATAGTTCTAAATCCACTTGGTGTACCTTCCCGTATGAACTTGGGTCAATTGTATGAAACAGCACTTGGCTGGGTAGGTAAAAATTTAGGTGTTAAATTCGAAACTCCAATATTTGATGGAGCAAGTGTAGATGATGTCGAAAACCTATTGAAGGAAGCAAGTCTTCCTGAGGGAAGTAAAACAACAATGATTGATGGTAGAAGCGGAGAAAAATTCCATCAGAAAGTAACATGTGGTTATATATATATGCTTAAGCTTGGACATATGGTTGATGATAAACTTCATGCACGTTCAATAGGTCCTTATTCACTTATTACTCAGCAGCCATTAGGTGGTAAAGCTCAATTTGGTGGTCAGCGTTTTGGTGAAATGGAAGTTTGGGCGCTTGAAGGTTACGGTGCATCAAATGTACTTCAGGAAATATTAACTGTTAAGAGTGATGATGTTATTGGTCGAGCCAAAACATATGAAGCAATTGTTAAGGGCGAAAATCTTAGCCGTCCTAATATACCTGAAGCTTTCAATGTTTTAATTAAAGAACTACAAGGCTTAGGCTTAGATATAAAGATTAACTAGTTGGACTAAATCAACAAAGTTTTAAAGGAGAAAATTTATGAGATTCAGACCTCAAGAATCAAAAATAAAAGCCATTGAGAAACTAACTATTAGTTTAGCTAGTCCGGATGATATTCTTTCACGATCTAATGGTGAGGTTACAAAACCTGAAACAATTAATTATAGATCCTATAGACCGGAAAAAGATGGTCTTTTCTGTGAAAAAATCTTTGGACCAGTTAAAGATTGGGAATGTGCTTGTGGAAAATACAAAGGTATTAGATATAAAGGAATAGTTTGTGATAGATGTGGTGTTGAAGTTACTTTAAAAAGTGTACGTAGAGAGCGCATGGGTCATATCAACTTAGCAGTACCTGTCGTGCATATTTGGTTCTTTAAAGCTCTACCTTCTAAGATTGGCAATATTATTGGTATGAAAACCAAAGAATTAGAGAAAGTAATTTATTATGAGTCGTATGTTGTTATAAATCCTGGTACAACTGGTTTACAATTCAAAGATTTAATTTCTGAGGATCAATATTATGAAATACTTTCTTCCCTGGATCATGACAACGATGCTCTGGAAGATGATGATCCAAATAAATTTTTTGCCAAAATTGGTGGAGATGCGGTTAAAGAACTTCTGAAAAGCATTAATATTGAAGAGACTTTTAGAGAACTGAAAGAAAGACTAAAGAACGAAACTTCTCAACAAAAAAGAAATGATTTATTAAAACGATTACGTGTTTTGGAAGCATTTAGAGAACACGATTTCAAAGTTGCTAACAAACCAGAATGGATGATTGTAAGTATTCTTCCGGTTATACCACCTGAACTAAGACCACTTGTTCCGCTTGAAGGTGGCAGATTTGCTACTAGTGATCTTAATGATCTTTACAGAAGAGTTATTATAAGAAACAACAGATTAAAAAGATTAATTGAAATTAAAGCTCCTGAAGTTATTTTAAGAAATGAAAAGAGAATGCTGCAGGAAGCTGTAGATGCTTTATTTGATAATTCTAGGAGAACAAGTGCTGTTAGAAGCGATGGAAATAGACCGCTCAAATCACTAAGTGATATGTTAAAAGGAAAGCAAGGTCGTTTTCGTCAGAACTTGCTTGGTAAACGTGTTGATTACTCTGGTCGTTCAGTAATTGTTGTTGGTCCAGAATTAAAATTGCATCAGTGTGGTTTACCAAAAGATATGGCTATTGAATTATTTAAACCATTTGTAATTCGGAAGTTGATTGAACGTGGACAATACAAAACCGTAAAGAGTGCTCGGAAGGCTGTAGATAGAAAAGAATCGGACATTTGGGATATTCTTGAAAGATTAATCCAAGGTCATCCTGTTATGCTCAACCGTGCCCCTACTTTACATAGATTGGGCATACAAGCGTTTCAGCCAATATTAATTGATGGGAAAGCTATTCAGCTTCATCCGATGGTTTGTACTGCTTTTAACGCTGACTTTGATGGTGACCAGATGGCTGTGCATGTTCCATTATCATCTGAAGCAAAATTAGAAGCATCAATACTAATGCTTTCAAGCCATAATATTCTTTCACCGCAAAATGGTAGTCCAATTGTAGTTCCTACTCAAGATATTGTTTTGGGTTGCTATTACTTAACTAAAGTTAAGGCCGGTGCGAAAGGCGAGGGAATGATTTTCAGCGACACTGGTGAAGTTATGGTGGCTTATGATAATAGAGCTGTTGAATTGCATGCTAAGATTAAAGTTAAGATAGATGATCAGATAATTGATACCACTGTTGGAAGAGTGATCTTCAATAAAATTGTTCCTGCTGAAATGGGATTTTGGAATGAACTGCTTATTAAAAAAGTGTTTAGCAGTTTCATCTATAAAATGTTCGTAAAATTGGGTAATGAAGTAACGGCAAATTTTTTAGACGATCTAAAAGACCTTGGATTCAGATATTCAACCGCCGCAGGAATATCAATCAGTTTCAGTGATATGTTAATTCCTGATGAAAAAGTGAAATTGATTAATGATTCTAATAAAAAAGTATCTGATATTATAAATGAGCATGATCAAGGTTTTATTACTGATGCTGAAAGATATAATAAAATCATTGACGTTTGGACACATACAACTAACAATGTTGCAAAATCACTTATGGATAAGATTAGAACCGATCAAGTTGGATTTAATTCACTCCATATGATGGTTGATTCGGGTGCTAGGGGTTCACAAGAACAAGTTAGACAGTTAGCTGGTATGCGTGGATTGATGATGAAACCTCAAAAATCTCTTTCAGGTCAGTCTGGTGAGATTATTGAAAATCCAATTGTTGCGAATTTTAAAGAAGGTCTTTCTGTGCTAGAGTACTTTATTTCTACTCACGGTGCTCGTAAAGGATTGGCGGATACTGCGTTAAAAACTGCTGATGCTGGGTACTTGACCAGAAGATTAACTGATGTCGCTCAAGATGTGATTATCTCTCAAGTAGATTGTGGTACAATTAGAGGTGTAAATGTTTCAGCGATTAAGGATGTTGAATTAGAAAGAGAACCACTTGCTGAACGTATTACTGGTCGTGTGGCTCAAGAAGATATTTATGATCCAAGAACTGATGAAATTATTGTAGAAGCAGGAGAATTAATTACTGAAGAAGCTGCAGAACAAATTGATGATGCTTCAATCGATTCAGTATTTATAAGAACAGCTTTAACATGTGAGTCGAAGAGAGGTATCTGTTCTAAATGCTATGGGAGAAACTTGACAACGGGTCATCTTGTTGAGATAGGTGAAGCAGTTGGAATAATTGCTGCACAGTCAATTGGTGAACCTGGTACACAGTTAACACTTAGAACATTCCATTTGGGTGGAACATCTTCGCGTATTGCTAGTCAATCGCAAGTTGAATCAAGTGTTGACGGTAAAGTTGTTTTTGATAAAATAATGTTTGTTGAAAGAAATGACTTTCTTGGTAGTGTTCTAGTTGTTACTGGTAGACGAGGTTCTATCGGAATTTTTGATGAAGATGATAGACAAATTAAAAAATATGATATTCCTTATGGAGCTGTCCTTTTAGTACGTGATCAGCAACAAATCAAGAAAGAACAACCATTATATAATCATGATCCTTATAATGCAGTGATATTAACTGACATTAAAGGTAGGATTAAATTTGTTGATCTAATTGATAATGAAACTCTCCAGCAAGTTGCTGATGATCAAACTGGTCACGTTCAGAAGGTTGTTATTGATTCAAAAGACAAAACTCTTACGCCAAGTTTTGTTGTTGTAGATGAAAATGGTGATGAAAAGAGTTTTAACCTTCCTACGGGAGCTTATTTATCAGTTGAGGAACATTCAACCGTTGAAGCCGGAACAATTTTAGCAAAGATATCTAAATCTACATCTAAGAGTAGAGATATCACCGGTGGTCTTCCGAGAGTAACGGAATTATTCGAAGCTCGTAGTCCTATTGATCCAGCAACAGTTTCTGAAATTGAAGGTATTGTTAAATTCGGAGCTAAAAAGAAAGGATCCCGAGCAATTATTGTACAATCACTTGATGGGATGGATGAAAAATCCTACAACGTCAATTATGGGAAACATATTCTTGTACAAGAAGGTGATGAAATTCCAGCTGGTGAAAAAATAACTGATGGTCCTATTGATCCGCATGATATTTTGAAGATTAGAGGAACAAATGCAGTTCAGGAATACTTAGTTAATGAAATTCAAGATGTTTACCGTCTCCAAGGTGTAAAGCTCAATGATAAGCACATTGAAGTTATTGTTCGTCAAATGCTTCGCAAACTTAGGATTATTACATCCGGAGATACTTCATTTATTGAAGAAGATATGGTAAACAGAGTTAAATTAATTGAAGAAAATGCCAATATGATGAACTCAGTTACTCTTGTAGATCCAGGTGAATCAAAATTGAGAACAGGTGATATCATATCAAAAATAGAAATGCGAGAGATAAATGCTGAACTCGAAAGAAGAGAGAAACTTTTACTTGAAGTAAGAGACGCAGAACCAGCAACTTTTGAAAATGTTCTTTTAGGTATTACTCAAGCAGCATTATCGACAGATAGTTTCATCTCTGCTGCTTCGTTCCAGGAAACTACAAAAGTCTTAACTAATGCAGCAGTTGCAGCAAAAGTTGACAATCTAATTGGACTAAAAGAGAACGTTGTAATGGGTGGAAAAATTCCTGCAGGTACCGGATTAAGAAAGTATGATAAAATTATACTCTCTTCGGAAGAAAAACCTGAAGAATCAGTGGAAGATTCTACCGAAGAAAATGAAAAAATAGAAGAAAAAGCAGAATAAATAATGTTTTACGTGCTTGACTTAAATTCAGAATAATTTTATATTACGCTTCTGAATTTTTAAGCACTTTATATTTTAATGGAGGTAGATTAGTGCCAACAATAAACCAGTTGGTTAGGAAAGGAAGAAAGGTGATTGTTTCTAAAAACAAAGCACCTGCATTGCAAGCATGTCCGCAAAAGCGGGGTGTTTGTACAAGGGTTTATACAACTACACCCAAAAAACCTAACTCAGCACTTAGAAAAGTAGCCAGGGTAAGATTGACTAACGGTATTGAAGTAACTGCTTATATTCCAGGTGAAGGTCATAATTTGCAGGAACACTCTATCGTATTGATAAGAGGTGGAAGAATTAAAGATCTACCTGGTGTTCGGTATCATATTATACGTGGTACTTTGGATACAAGCGGTGTTGATGATCGTAAAAAGTCAAGATCAAAATACGGCACTAAAAAACCTAAAAAATAGTAGAAGACGATGAGAAAGAGAAGAGCAGAAAAAAGACATATTAAACCAGACCCAAAATTTAATGAATTATTGGTTGCTAAGTTTGTGAATTATATGATGTGGGATGGTAAGAAATCAACCTCAAGAAAAATGGTTTATGAATCATTTGAATTAATTGAGAAAAAGACAAAGAAACCTGCTATAGAAGTCTTTAAAAAAGCTGTTGATAATGTTCAACCGCTTATTGAAGTAAGAAGTAGAAGAGTGGGTGGTGCAACTTATCAAGTTCCTATGGAAGTTAGGCCAGCAAGAAGAATTGCATTGGCGTTACGTTGGATTAGAAATTATTCTAGAGAAAGAAAAGAACAAACTATGGCTGCCAAGTTGTCAGCAGAATTAATTGCTGCAGCTAACGGTGAAGGGGCATCAGTTAAAAAGAAAGATGATATACATAGAATGGCAGAAGCTAATAAAGCATTTGCACATTTCAAGTGGTAGATGATGATGAGAGGATGAGAGTAGATGGCTAGCAAGAGAGTAGATTTAAATAAGGTAAGAAATATTGGTATTATGGCCCACATTGATGCGGGCAAAACTACTACTACCGAAAGAATTTTATATTATACAGGTAAATCGCATAGAATTGGTGAAGTTCACGATGGTGCTGCAACCATGGATTGGATGGATCAGGAAAAAGAGCGTGGCATAACAATTACTAGTGCGGCAACAACTGCATTTTGGGATAATCATCAAATCAATATCATTGATACTCCTGGGCATGTTGACTTTACCGTTGAAGTAGAACGTTCTTTGCGTGTTTTAGATGGTGCTGTAGCGCTTTTTTGCGCGGTAGGCGGAGTTGAACCTCAATCTGAAACAGTTTGGCGACAAGCTGATAAATATAGAGTTCCTCGAATAGCATTTGTAAATAAAATGGACCGAATCGGTGCTGATTTTTATAATGCAGTAGAAATGATGAAAGCTAGATTGGGAGCTAATGCAGTTCCAATCACTTTGCCGATTGGTGAAGGTGATATGTTTTCTGGTGTTATTGATTTGATGACAATGAAAGCGAGAATGTATCATGAAGATACTCTTGGAGCTACATTTGAAGATAGAGAAATTCCTTCTGATCTTTTACCTGAAGCTCAGAAATATAGAACAATAATGTTAGAAGCTGTTTCTGAAGTTGACGATACTCTTTTGGAAAAATATTTAGAAGGGGAAGAAATAACAGAAACTGAAGTTAAGAGTGTATTAAGAAAAGCAACTATTGAATTAAAAATTACTCCTGTATTGTGTGGGTCATCTTTTAAGAACAAAGGTGTTCAGAAATTACTCGATTCAGTCATTGAATTACTTCCTTCTCCACTCGATATTGGTGAATTAAAAGTGCATCATGTACATAGAGATGATGAAGTTATAAGAAAAATAGATCTTAAAGAAAAATTTACAGGATTAGCTTTTAAAATTATGACTGACCCGCATGTAGGTAAATTAACTTATATCAGAGTTTATACCGGGAAGTTGGAATCTGGCTCATATGTGTATAATTCAGTTTCTGATAAGAAAGAAAGAATTGGCAGAATATTATTGATGCACGCAAATAAGCGTGAAGATCTTTCTGAAGTAAGAGCTGGAGATATTGCTGCTATTGTTGGATTGAAAAAAACAAGGACTGGTGATACCCTTTGTACAAAAGATGATTTAGTGATCCTTGAAAAAATGAATTTCCCTGAACCAGTAATTCAAATTGCTATTGAACCAAAAACTAAAGCGGATCAAGATAAACTATCTGATGCATTAGCAAAATTATCAGATGAGGATCCAACATTTAAAGTTAAAGTTGATGAAGAAACTGGTCAAACACTTATCTCAGGTATGGGTGAACTTCATCTTGAAATTTTAGTTGATAGAATGAAGAGAGAATTTAAGGTTGAAGCGAATATTGGAAAACCTCAGGTGGCTTATCGTGAGACAATTACTGAGTCAGTTCAGTCTGAAGGTAAATTCGTTAAACAAAGTGGAGGCCGAGGTAAATACGGTCACGTTTGGTTAGAAATTACTCCTAATGAACCAGGTAAAGGATTTGAATTTGAAAATGCAATAGTTGGTGGAGCTGTTCCTAAAGAATACATTACTCCTGTAGCTCGTGGAATTGAAGATTCTATGAAAAATGGAGTTATAGCTGGATATCCTGTAGTAGACGTGAAAGTAAAATTATATGATGGCTCTTATCATGATGTAGATTCTGATGAAGTTTCTTTCAAAGTTGCCGGTTCAATGGCATTTTCAGAAGGTGCTAAGAAAGCTAAACCGGTTTTATTAGAACCGATGATGGAGATTGAAGTTACAACACCTGAAGAATATATGGGTGACGTAATGGGAGATCTTAATTCACGTAGAGGTAGAGTTGAAGGGTTTAATGCCAGAAAGGATGCACAAGTAATCAAAGCAAAGGCGCCACTTTCAGAAATGTTTGGTTATGCAACTATATTGAGATCAATGACTCAAGGAAGAGCTATTTATACAATGCAATTTTCGCACTATTCAGAGGTGCCAAAGTCGATTGCAGATGAGATTTCTGAGAAATCTACTATTGTAAAATCTGAAGCATAAATTTAAAGTAATTAATCAAGAATAAAATAATAAGGAGTATTCGATGGCGAAGGAAAAATTTGATAGGAGTAAACCTCACGTTAATATCGGTACAATTGGTCATGTTGACCATGGTAAAACCACATTAACAGCTGCTATCACAATGGCTCTTGCAAAAAAAGGTTTATCTGAAGAAAGATCATTTGATAGTATTGATAATGCACCAGAAGAAAGAGAAAGAGGTATAACAATTGCTACAGCACATGTTGAGTATTCAACTGCTAATAGACACTATGCGCATGTTGATTGCCCTGGTCATGCTGACTATGTTAAAAACATGATTACTGGTGCCGCTCAAATGGACGGCGCAATTTTAGTTGTTGCTGCAACTGACGGACCTATGCCTCAAACAAGAGAACATATTCTTCTTGCTCGTCAGGTAGGTGTTCCAAGAATTGTAGTATATATGAATAAAGTTGACCTCGTTGATGACGAAGAGTTAGTAGAATTAGTTGAGATGGAATTAAGAGAATTATTAACTGAGTATGAATTCCCTGGAGATGATACTCCTATAATTAAAGGTTCAGCACTTCAAGCTCTTGAAGCAGCTTCTGGTGATGCACCAGCTGAAGATGAAAGAATGAACAGTATTTGGGAACTAATGGATGCAGTTGATGAATATGTACCAATACCTGAAAGAGATGCTGACAAACCTTTCTTGATGCCTGTTGAGGACGTTTTCTCAATTACTGGTCGTGGAACAGTTGCTACTGGTAGAGTTGAAAGAGGTCAAGTAAAAGTTAGTGAAGAAATTGTATTGCTTGGTTTAGGTATGGATAAGAAAACTGTTGTTACTGGTGTGGAAATGTTCAGAAAAGAACTTGATTCTGCAATTGCTGGTGACAATGCTGGTATACTATTACGAGGTGTTGACAAGAATGAAATTGGTAGAGGTATGGTATTAGCTAAACCTGGTACAATTACACCTCATAAATCATTTGAAGGTGAAGTATATATCTTATCAAAAGATGAAGGTGGACGTCATACTCCATTCTTCAATGGTTACAGACCACAATTCTACTTTAGAACAACAGACGTAACTGGTATTGCAACTTTACCTGAAGGTACAGAAATGGTAATGCCTGGTGATAATGTAAAATTAAAGATTGATATGATATCTGAGATTGCTATGGACGAAGGTCTTCGTTTTGCTATCCGTGAAGGTGGAAGAACAGTTGGTTCAGGTGTTGTTACAAAGATAATTGAATAATTAGAGAAGTATAAATTCCCGATTGAGTTTTCTTAATCGGGATAAATTTTAAGGAGAGATAAATTGGCTGGTCAAAAAATAAGAATAAGATTAAAATCGTATGATCACATTTTAATTGATAAGTCAACTGAAAAAATAATTAAAACAGTTAAAAGTACTGGTGCAGTTGTTTCTGGACCTGTTCCATTACCAACAAGAAGATCAGTTTATACTGTTTTACGCTCTCCACATGTTGATAAGAAATCAAGAGAACAGTTTGAAATTAGATCTCATAAACGAATTATTGATATTCATAACTCTAATAATAAAACCGTCGATTCGTTAAGTAAATTGGATATTCCGGCGGGTGTTGATATTGAGATTAAGTTATAAGGATTTGAATCATGCCAGGTATGATAGGTAAAAAAATAGGAATGACAAATATATATTCGGAAGATGGAAGAGCATTACCAGTTACTGTTCTTGAAGTTGGTCCTTGTAATGTTGTTGCTATTAAGTCGAAAGAAAATGATGGTTACGAAGCTCTTCAGTTGGGATTTGGTGAGAAGAAAGAGAAACATTTAACCAAACCGCAATCTGTAAATTATAAGAAGTTAAAATTAAGTCCTTCAGCATATTTAAGAGAATTTAGAAGTTTTGAAATCTCAGAATATAAAGTTGGTGATGTAATTATGTCAGACATTTTTGAACAAGGTGATACCGTTAAAGTTTCTTCAAACAGTAAAGGTAAAGGTTTTCAAGGTGTTATGAAACGTCATGGTTTTAGTGGTGGACAAAGAACTCACGGACAGGGTGACAGAGAAAGAGCACCTGGTTCAATTGGTCAAAGTTCTTCCCCATCAAGAGTTTTTCGCGGAATGAAAATGCCGGGTAGAATGGGAAACAAAAGAGTTACAGTATCTGGTTTAGAAGTTGTTAAAGTTATAAATGAGAAAAATCTTGTTTTAGTTAAAGGTGCTGTTCCTGGTGCAATTAATTCAATAGTAGAAATTAAAAAGTAATTGGTTAAGTGATGAAGTTAGATGTTTATAAAATGGATGGTAATCAAACAGGTGATTCAATAGAATTATCGGATGCTGTATTTGGTGTTGAACCGAATGATCATGCAATTTACATAGCTGTTAAAGCTTATCTGGCCAACAGACGTCAAGGAACTCATAAAACAAAAGAGAGAAATGAAGTTCGTGGTGGCGGAAGAAAACCTTGGAAACAAAAAGGTAGAGGAACAGCTAGAGCAGGTACAAGTAGATCTCCTATATGGATTGGTGGAGGAACAATTTTTGGCCCTAAACCTAGAAATTATAGACAGAAGCTAAATAAGAAAGTTAAAAAATTGGCTAGAAAATCTGCTCTTTCTCATAAGGCTTCATCGAATCAGATTATGGTTGTTGAGGATTTTAACTTCGAGTCACCTAAGACAAAAGATTTTGAAAGTATGCTTGATGCATTAAAGATTACTGGTAAAAAAACACTTTTACTTACACATGATCATCAAGAAAATGTATATAAATCTGGAAGAAACGTAAATAAAGTAAGTATAATTGAAGCAGCTAATGCTTCTACATATGACATTCTGAATAATCAAGTTTTATTATTACAGAAAAGTTCAGTTGAGAAATTAGTTAGTGTGATTAATTAATATTTGATTGGTGTTTGAGATGCATAATATTTTAATAAAGCCTTTAGTTACAGAAAAAATGACCGCACTTATGGAAAGTGAAAATAAGTATGGATTTGTTGTTGAGTATAACTCAAATAAAATTGAAATAGCTAAAGCAATTGAACAAAAATTTAATGTTGAGGTTGTGGCTGTTAACACCATTAAATATAAGGGTAAAACAAAGACCCAGTTTACACGAAAGGGAAGATTTACTGGTAAAACACCAAGATTCAAAAAAGCAATAATAACAATTAAAGAAGGTCAAACACTTGATCTTTTTGAAGAAGTATAGAGTATAGGAATTGGAGCTAATTTAAATGGCTATTAGAAAATTAAAACCAAATACACCAGGAACAAGATTTATGTCGATCTCAACATTTGAGGAGATCACAAAAACTACACCTGAAAAGTCCCTTACTGCCCCAATAAAAAAATCTGGTGGTAGAAATAATTTAGGCCGATTAACAACTCGTCATAGAGGTGGTGGTCATAAAAGAAAATATAGGATCATTGATTTTAAAAGAGATAAATCCGGTGTACCGGCAAAAGTATTTTCTATTGAATATGATCCAAACCGTTCAGCGCGAATTGCTCTTCTCCATTATGCAGATGGAGAGAAGAGGTATATTATTGCACCAAATGGTTTAAAAGTAGGCAATACTGTAGTTTCTGGTGATGGTGTTGAAATTAAAATCGGTAATGCGATGAAACTAAAGGATATTCCTTTAGGAAGTTTTATTCATAATGTAGAATTAAAGCCTGGTAAAGGTGGACAATTAGGTCGTTCAGCAGGAAATGCAATTCAGCTTACTTCAAAAGAAGGTGACTATGCACAAGTAAAGCTCTCTTCAGGAGAGGTTAGAATGGTTCACCTTAACTGCATGGCAACATACGGAATTGTTGGTAACGCTGACCATATGAACATTAGTCTCGGAAAAGCTGGTAGATCACGTTGGTTAGGTAGAAGACCTAAAGTTCGTGGTGTTGTTATGAATCCAGTTGATCATCCAATGGGTGGTGGTGAAGGAAGAAGCTCTGGTGGTGGACATCCAGTGTCGCCTTGGGGTCAACCAGCAAAAGGTTTAAAAACAAGGAAAAAGAAAAGTCCATCTAATAAATTTATTGTTAAAAGAAGAACCAAATAGAGAATAGAAAATGCCAAGATCAGTTAAAAAAGGTCCATATATTGACTATAAGTTAGAGAAGAAAATTCAAGCTTTAAATGACAGTAATCAAAAAAAGATTGTTAAAACTTGGGCACGTTCAAGTACAATTTCTCCTGACTTTGTTGGTCATACAATTGCTGTTCATAACGGAAATAAAATGATTCCAGTTTATATCTCTGAGAATATGGTAGGTCATAAATTAGGTGAGTTTGCTCCTACAAGAATATTCAGAGGTCACCCTGGAACAAAAGCTGAAAAAGCATCAAAAGTTAAATAAAAATTTGAATTAGGATGTAAGTAGATGGAAGCAAAAGCAATACACAAATACATAGGTTCATCTCCACGAAAAATGAGATTAGTTATAGATCTTATTAGAGGTAAATCAGTTGATCAGGCAATAGAATTATTGCACTTTAATTCAAAGCATGCCTCAAAAGATGCGGAAAAAGTTTTAAGATCAGCAGTTGCTAACTTATTTAATAAAGATGATGAGTCTAGACATGAACCTTCAGATTTATTTGTTAAGGAAGCATATGTAAATCAAGGTCCAACTTTAAAAAGAATGTTACCAGCTCCAATGGGCCGGGCTTATAGAGTAAGAAAGAGATCTAATCATTTAACAATTGTAGTAGCTACTAAATAGTTATTTAGGAGGAATATTTGGGTCAGAAAGTAAATCCAATAGGTTTTAGAGTAGGTATTATCAGAGGATGGGAATCTAACTGGTATGAAAGTAAAAGTTACGCCGAAAAATTGAATGAAGATAAGAAATTGAGATTATATGTACAGAATCGGTTAAAAAAAGCTGGTATTTCTAGAATTGTAATTGATCGTACCTCAAAAAATGTTGTACTTACTATTCACACTTCTCGTCCTGGCGTTGTTATTGGGAAAAGTGGAAAAGAGATTGCTCAGCTTGAACAAGAATTGAAAAGCATCACAGATAAGGAAGTTAAAGTTCAAATTTCTGAAATTAAAAGACCTGAACTTGATGCTTATTTGGTTGCAGAGAATATTGCACAGCAGATTAAAGGTAGAATATCATTTAGACGAGCTATGAAGCAGGCAATCACTTCAGCTAGAAGGATGGGAGCAGAAGGAATTAGAGTTATGTGTTCTGGTCGTTTAGGTGGTGCAGAAATGGCAAGAACCGAACAGTATAAAGAAGGAAAAATCCCTTTACATACTTTAAGATCTGATATTGATTATGCGACATATACAGCGCAAACTGTATATGGATCTATCGGTGTGAAAGTGTGGATCTGTAATGGTGAAGTTTTAGGTAAAAGATTATCTGATTAAGAGTTTTAGGAGTATTCAGCATGTTAATGCCCAAAAGAGTAAAATATAGAAAATCACATAGAGGAAGAAGAAGAGGTAAAGCTTTTAGGGGTAGCACCGTTGCTTTTGGTGATTTTGGAATTAAATCAACTGAAGCCGCTTGGATGACAAGCAGACAGATAGAAGCTTGTAGGGTTGCTATTACAAGAACCCTTAAAAGAGATGGTAAAGTTTGGATTCGTGTATTCCCTGATAAACCAGTTTCTAAGAAACCTCTTGAAACTAGAATGGGTAAAGGTAAAGGTAATCCAGAATTTTGGGTTGCTGTAATTAAACCAGGAAGAATTTTGTTTGAAGTATCTGGTGTTGATAAAGAACTTGCGATGAAAGCATTTAAGTTAGCTGGTAATAAGTTACCATTTAAAACCAAATTTACTATTAGACCTGACTACGAAAATTAATTTAAGGTTGAGAGAGTATGAAAATTTATGAAATTCGAGAGATGAGCAACGAAGAGATCGTTAAAAGAATTGAAGAAGAAGAAAAAAACATGGTAGATCTTCGATTTCAGCATGAGCTAAAAAATCTTACAAACACGGCTAAATTAAATTTAGCAAAAAAAGATATAGCTAGATTGAAAACTGTGCTTCATGAGAGAGAATTGGAAGCAGAAAACAAGGTTGAAAGTTAAATTTATAGGAATTCGGTAAATATCTATGGAAACAAGAGGTTTAAGAAAAACTAGAACAGGTGTTGTGATTAAGAACGGGATGGATAAAGGTGTTCTTGTCGCTATTGAAAGAAAAATTGCACACCCTATCTACAAAAAGTATTTTAAGAAAACAACTAAACTTATGGCCCATGATGAAAATAATGAGTGTAACATAGGTGATGTTGTGAAAATTATGGAAACGAGACCAATCAGTAAAAATAAAAGTTGGAGATTGGTCGAAGTTGTTGAAAAAGCTAAGTAATTGACGCAGCGAGTAGGAGAATTTTGAGATGATTCAAGCAGAAACAAATTTGGTGGTTGCTGATAATTCAGGCGCCAAAAAGGTCAGATGTATTAAAGTTTTAGGTGGAAGTGGACGTAAATACGCTAGCGTCGGTGATCTAATTGTTGTTACAGTAAAGGCTGCAATACCAAGTGGTGGTGTTAAAAAAGGTGAGGTATCCAGAGCTGTTATAGTAAGAACAAGTAAAGAAGTAAGACGAAATGATGGTTCTTATATAAGATTTGATGAAAATGCAGCAGTATTGTTAGATGCACAGAATGAACCCATTGGTACACGTATCTTTGGTCCTGTTGCACGTGAATTACGAGATAAAAGATTTATGAAAATTATATCACTAGCACCAGAAGTGTTATAAAATAAGGATTTTTATTAGATGAAAATTAAGAAAAATGATAATGTGATAGTTATTGCTGGCAACTCAAAAGGAAGTACTGGTAAAGTTTTAAAAGTATTTCCAAAAGTGGATAGAGTCATTATTGAAGGTGTGAATCTTCGAAAAAGACATACAAAACCAAATCAGGCAAATCCACAAGGTGGTATTGTTGAAAAAGAAGCGCCTATTAATGTTTCTAATGTTATGTTATTAGATCCAAAATCGAATGAACCAACAAAAATTGGATCAAAAATTATTATTGACGATAAAACTGGGAAGAAAAGATCAGTTAGAGTTAGTAAAATAAGTGATGAGATGTTGTAATTATAATTTTTAAGGATTAAAACAAGTAATGGCGAAGAAAGAAGAAAAAAAGAAAGTGAGTAAAAAAGACAGTTCCAAATCAAAATCTGAAAAATCAGATATTAATTTGGCTAATATTCCGTTAAGGTTATTAGATAAGTATAGAACTGAAATTATTCCTCACATGAAGGAAAAGTTTAGTTACAAGAACGTAATGGAAGTGCCAAAATTAGATAAAATTGTAGTTAATATGGGTGTTGGTGAAGCCACTAATGATTCTAAATTATTAGAAACTGCTGTAAAAGATCTTGAAACAATCACTGGTCAAAAAGCTCAGATCAGAAAGTCAAAAAAAGCTATTTCTAATTTTAAGTTACGTGAAGGTATGGCTATTGGAGCAAAAGTTACTCTTAGAAAACGTCAAATGTATGAGTTCCTTGACAGACTTATTGCCGTTGCTATTCCTAGAGTAAGAGATTTTAGAGGTATGCCTGATAAATCATTTGATGGTAGAGGTAACTATACACTTGGTATTAAAGAACAGATTATTTTTCCAGAAATTGATGTTGATAAAGTAAATAAAATTTTAGGTATGGATGTAACTTTTGTTACAACTGCAAAAACTGATAATGAAGCTTACGAACTTCTTTCTCAGTTCGGTTTTCCATTTAGAAAAAAATAAATTTAGGTAAAGTAATTATGGCAAGGAAATCAATAATAGCTCGAGAAGCAAAAAGAAGAAAAACAGTTGCAAAATATGCTGATCTGAGAAAAGAATTAAAAGAAAATGGTGATTATGAAGGTCTTCAAAAATTACCTAAAAATGCTTCTCCTGTTAGATTAATGAACAGATGCACAATGACAGGAAGATCAAGGTCTTATTACAGAAAATTTGGAATTTCAAGGTTGGTCTTTAGAGAGATGGCTCTAAAGGGTGAGATTCCGGGAATTAAGAAATCTAGTTGGTAAAAAGTAGGAGAATATGATATGCCAGTTACTGATCCAGTTGCTGATTTTTTGACAAGAGTAAGAAATGCTGCTAAAGCAAAAAAGAGATTTGTAGATATTCCATCTAGTCAAATGAAAGTTGGTATTGCAAAAATATTAAAAGAAACAAATTTTATTAGAGATTATAGTATAATTGAAGATAATAAACAAAATGTGGTTAGAATATTGTTGAAATATATTGATGGTACACCATCAATTACCGGATTAAAGAAAATAAGTACTCCTGGATTAAGAAGGTATGTAGATAAAGATAGTATTCCTAGAGTTCTTAATGGATTGGGTATTGCAATTATTTCAACATCAAAAGGATTGCTCACTGATAAACAAGCCAAGCAGAGTGAAGTCGGTGGTGAAGTTATTTGTCACATTTGGTAATAATTTGAACGGAGAATATAAGTGTCACGAGTAGGTAAAAAACCAGTAAATATTAAAGATATAACTTTTACACAAGATGCTAGAGATATTAAAGTAAAAGGAAAGTTAGGCGAGTTGTCAATGACAATTCATAATAATATCGAAGTTGAAATCAAAGATGAAGAAGTTGTTGTTACAAGGCCAGATGATCAGAAACAAAATAGAGCACTTCACGGTTTGACACGTGCTTTATTACAAAATATGGTAACAGGTGTAACCGAAGGCTATTCTAAATCATTAACAATTATTGGAGTGGGTTATAAAGCTGAGTTAAAAGGTAAAAATCTTTTATTGGCTCTCGGTTATTCACATCCTATTTATTTTGCTCCGCCCGATGAAATTACAATTGAAGTTCCTGCACCAACTCAAATGGTCATAAAAGGAATAGATAAAGAATTGGTTGGATTGGTCGCCGCTAAAATTAGATCATTTAGAAAACCTGAACCTTATAAAGGAAAGGGAATTAGATATAGTGACGAAGTAGTTATTAAGAAAGCTGGTAAAACTGCTGGTTAATATTTGAGATAAAGAGATTAGAGATAAAAATGCTAAAAAGAGAAAAACAAAGAAAAGCACGTAAAGTTTTTAGAGTCAGAAAAAACATTTTTGGAACTGGTGAACAGCCACGATTAACTGTTTTCAGAAGCGCAAAACATATATATGCCCAATTAATAGATGATACACAAGGAAAAACCTTAGTTTCTGCATCTACTATATCAAATGAAATAGCAGATGCATTGAAAGATGCAAAATCAAAGATTGATAAAAGTAAGTTGGTTGGAAAATTGTTGGGTGAGAGAGCCTCTGATTTAAAGATTAAGAAAGTTGTATTTGATAGAGGTGGTTTTACCTATCATGGCAGAGTTAAAGCTGTTGCTGAAGGTGCCAGGGAAGCCGGATTAAAATTTTAAGTTTAGTCCCATGGTGTAATGGTAGCACAGCAGCTTTTGGAGCTGCTTGTCTAGGTTCGAATCCTGGTGGGACTGCAAAAGTTTTGAAAAATTTGTAAATAAGGGAGTATAAATTGAAGCCTAAAAAAGCGGCTAATGCTGATGGATTAAAAGAAAAAGTTGTACATATTAACCGTGTTGCTAAAGTGGTTAAAGGTGGTAGAAGATTTAGTTTTAATGCCATTGTTGTTGTTGGCGACGGTAAAGGAAAAGTTGGTGTAGGACTTGGAAAAGCAAATGAAGTTACTGATGCAATTTCTAAAGGTATAGATGATGCTAAAAAGAGCGTTTCTACTATACCAATAATTAAAGGAACTATTCCTCATCAAATTATTGGTAAATATGGTGCAGGAAGGGTACTCTTAAAACCGGCATCTCTTGGTACAGGTGTTATTGCTGGTGGCGGAGTAAGAGCGGTATTGGAAGCTGCAGGAATCCAAGATATTCTTACTAAATCTTTAGGTTCAAGTAACTCCCACAATCAAGTTAAAGCAACTTTAAATGGTTTGTTAAATTTGATTGATGCAAGAAAAATGGCTTCAAAAAGAGGCATGGAAGTTAGTGAATTGTTTAATGCCTAATTGAGGATAAAGATGACGAAAAAACTGAACATAACGCAAATAAAAAGTACTATTGATAGACCCAAAAAGCAAAAAATGACTATTGAAGCGCTTGGATTGAAAAAATTGAACAATAGTATAATTCATAATGATACTCCTCAAATTAGAGGTATGATTAATAAAGTATCACATTTATTAAAAGTTGAAGAAATTGAAGAGTAGGAAATTAGATGGATATTCTAAGTAATCTTAAAAGTGCTAATGGCGCAACAAAGCAAAGAAAGCGTATAGGTCGTGGTGAAGGAACTGGTCGCGGTGGTACTGCTACAAAGGGAAGCAACGGACAAAAATCAAGATCTGGTTATAAATATCGTGCTTGGTTTGAAGGTGGTCAAATGCCTCTTCAAAGAAGAGTTCCTAAAAAAGGATTTACAAGCCCATTCAAAGTGTATTATCAGTCAGTAAATGTAAATAGTTTACAGAAACTCGTCGATGATAAAAAAGTTGAGGACGGTGTTATTAATGCAGTAGTTCTCTATAAAAATGGAATGATCTCAAAAGCTGCTTATCCTTATAAAATTCTAGGTAATGGGGAATTAAAGGCTAAAGTTGAAGTAGAGGCTCATGCATTTAGTGAATCTGCAAAAAAGAAAATTGAAGATGCTGGTGGAACAATTAAAGAGATGAAGAATTAATGGCAAGTTTACAAGACACATTCCGGAATATTTTTAAAATTCATGAGCTGCGACAAAGGATTCTTTACACATTAGCTCTCTTAGTTGTTGTTAGGATTGGTGCTCATATAACATTACCTGGTATAGATTCCTACTTGTTATCAGAAGCTATGGCAAATAAAACAGCTGATAACTTATTAGGTTTATATGATCTTTTTGCTGGTGGAGCATTTAGTAATGCAGCAATTTTTGCACTAGGAATAATGCCTTACATTAGTGCATCGATTATTATACAATTAGGTGGTGCAGTTATTCCTTATTTTCAGAAACTCCAGAGAGAGGGTGAAGAAGGAAGGAAGAAGATCACACAATTAACCCGCTATGGTACAGTATTTATTTCACTTTTTCAATCAGTTGGAGTTGTTACTGGCGTAATTAATAATCTCACTTTTAATGGTGTTCCAGTTGTTCCAGCCGAAGTTCAAGGTTTTGGATTTGTATTTTCATCAGTATTGATCCTTGTTGCTGGGACAGTATTTATGATGTGGATAGGAGAGCAAATTACAGATAAAGGAATTGGGAATGGTATTTCATTGATAATCTTTATTGGTATTATCAATAGATTCCCGTTTGCTATTCTGGATGAATATCGTATGATTGCATCGGGAACAAGAAATATAGTTATTGAAATAGTGATCTTAGCATTCATGGTGTTGATCATTGCTGGAATAGTAATGGTAACTCAAGGTACACGAAGAATTCCAGTACAATATGCAAAGCGTGTTGTTGGTAGAAAAGTTTATGGTGGTGTAACTCAATATATTCCGTTAAAAGTTAACACTGCTGGTGTAATGCCGATAATTTTTGCACAAGCGATAATGTTTATTCCAAGTACTGTTTTATCATTTTTCCCTGATAATGAATTTTTACAATCTGTATCAACACATTTTAATTATACGTCATTTACTTATTCATTGATTTATGGATTAATGATTGTGTTCTTTACATATTTTTATACAGCTATTGCTTTTAATCCTCAAGATGTTGCTGAGAATATGAAAAAGCAAGGCGGATTTATTCCAGGAATTCGACCTGGTAAACAAACTTCTGAATTTATAGATAATATATTAACTAAAATTACTCTTCCTGGTTCAATATTCTTAGCTATTATTGCTATTCTGCCTGCTTTTGTTTCACGATTAGGAGTATCAGGAAGTTTTGCGCAGTTTTTTGGTGGCACAAGTTTGTTAATTATGGTTGGTGTTGCCTTAGATACACTTCAGCAGATTGAATCGCATTTGTTGATGAGACATTATGATGGCTTTATGAAAGCTGGAAAGATGAAGGGTAGAAGAGGCGGTGGTATTTAATTGATTTTAATTAAGTCAAAAAAAGAAATCGATTACATACGAGAAAGTTGCCAAATAGTTGCCGAAACTTTACAGTTAGTAAAAAGATATGCTAAACCTGGAGTATCTACTCTTGAGCTTGATAAAATAGCTGAAGATTGGATTAGAAGCAATGATGCTAAACCGGCATTTAAAGGTTATAAACAATATGGCACCATTGATTTTCCGGGAACAATTTGTGCATCTATAGATGAAGTTGTTGTTCATGGAATTCCAAGTAATAGAATTCTTGAAGAAGGACAAATTTTTTCAGTCGATATTGGTGTTATAAAAAAAAATTATTATGGTGATGCAGCTCTTTCTATTGCTGTCGGTGATATTTCTGACGAAAAAAAGAAATTGATGGAAGTTACAGAAAAATCACTTTATAAAGGTATTGATGCAGCTCAGATAAATAACAGAATTGGTGATATTTCAGTAGCTGTACAGGAATATGTTGAAAGTTTTGGTTTTTCGGTTGTAAGAGACTTATGTGGACACGGTGTTGGTAAAAAACTGCATGAAGAACCTCAAATACCGAATTTCGGAATTAAGAATTCTGGACCAATTATTAAAAATGGTATGACTTTAGCCATTGAACCCATGATAAACATGGGAACTTATGAAGTCGATGTTGAAAAAGATGGATGGACAGTAGTAACCGAAGATAGCAAGCCGTCAGCTCACTTTGAGCACACAATTGCTATCATAAATGGAAAACCAGAAATACTTACGGTTAGTTAATATGGCAAAGCAAGGCCCAATAAAAATTGATGGAATAGTGGTAGAAACATTACCAAATGCCAATTTTAAAGTAAAATTGGATAATGAACATGTTATACTAGCCCATATATCCGGAAAAATGAGAATGCATTTTATTAAAATATTAGTTGGTGATAAAGTTGCAGTAGAATTATCACCTTATGATTTGAATAAAGGTAGAATTACTTACCGTTATAAATAGTTGAGGAAGAAGATGAAAGTTCGCGCTTCAGTAAAGAAAATATGTGATAATTGTAAAATAATTAAACGAAATGGTGTTGTTCGTGTTATTTGTAAAAATCCAAAACATAAACAGCGACAAGGATAATTTAGGAGGTAGTTAATTTGGCTCGTATTGCAGGTATCGATTTACCAAAACAAAAAAAGGCTTATATCGGTTTAACATACATTTATGGAATTGGTCAATACACAGCTGTTGAGATTCTTAAGAAAGCAAGTGTAGATCCATATAAAAAAGTCGCCGATTTATCAGAAGAGGACGTTGCTGCTATTCGTTCGGTGATGACAGCCGAATATAAAGTTGAAGGAGCTCTAAGAGGCGAAGTTCAACAGAATATTAAGAGACTTATGGATATTGGTGCTTACAGAGGTTTGCGTCATCGTAGAGGTTTGCCGGCAAGAGGACAGAGAACTAAAACCAATGCAAGAACCCGAAAAGGAAAGAAAAGAACTGTCGCTGGCAAGAAAAAAGTACCAGGTTTGAAATAAGAAGCTAATATAAGAAGGAGTATAGTTTTGGCAAAAGTTGTTAGAAAAACAAAAAAGAAAGTTCACGTTGATGCTATTGGTGTTGCACATATAAAAGCGACCTTTAATAATATTATTGTAACCATTACTGATGTATACGGAAATACAATTTCTTGGTCATCAGCTGGTAAAAATGGTTTTAAGGGTTCACGTAAAAACACACCATTCGCATCGCAAGTATCAGCAGAGGCTGCTGCAAAAGAAGCGTATGATTTAGGTTTACGAAAAGTTGATGTATATGTTAAAGGTCCTGGTTCAGGAAGAGAAGCAGCAATCAGAGCGTTAAATACTGCAGGACTTCAAATATTGTCCATAAAAGATATTACACCTATACCACATAATGGTTGTAGGCCACCAAAACGTAGAAGAGTATAAAGGGAGAAGATTAGATGGCAAGATATACTGGCCCAAGTTGTAAATTATGTAGAAGAGAAAAACAAAAATTGTTTTTGAAAGGTTCAAAATGTCATTCTGAACGTTGTCCTTTAGAAAGTAAAAATTATGCTCCAGGACAACATGGCTTAAGTAGAAGAATGAAATTTTCAGAATACGGTGTACAGTTGCGTGAAAAGCAAAAAGTTAAAAGGATTTATGGATTATTAGAATCTCAATTTCATTCATACTTTGTAAAAGCTAATAACCAAAAGGGTGTTACTGGTGAGAACTTAATCAAGTTATTGGAAAGCCGATTCGATAACGTAATATTTAGATTGGGTTTTGCTCCATCAAGAAAGGCAGCACGTCAGTTAGTATTACATAGACATTTTCTTATCAATGGAAGAACCGTAAATATTCCATCATATATTATGCAACCGGGCGATGTTATTTCAGTTCGCGAAAAAAGCAAAAAATTGGATGCTATTCATAATACACTAAGAAGAACTAAAGACAATGCTTATGAATGGCTGCAAATTGATAAAGCTGCATTAAGTGGAACATTTATGCAAGTTCCTACAAGGGAAGAAGTTCCACTAGTTGCTAATGAACAATTGATTGTAGAGTTATACTCTAAGTAATTTATAATTTTAATAAGAGGAATTAAATGAGTTATCCGTTTATAAAAATGCCTGATGGCGTAATTTTGGAAGAGACATCCTCAGCAAATAACTATGGTAAGTTTGTTGTTCAACCTTTAGAAAGAGGATTTGGAGTAACTCTTGGAAATGCATTTAGACGAGTGTTATTATCTTCAATTGCAGGAGCAGCAATAACAGCAGTAAAATTTGATGGTGTATTGCATGAATTTACAAGTATTCCTGGAGTTGTAGAAGATGTAACAGAAATTATTCTAAATCTTAAAAAGATAAGAATAAAAATCCTTAATAAGAAAACAAGTAAAATGGAATTTTCGATGAGTGGTGGTTCCGTTGTTACCGCTAAGGATATTCAGGAACAGTGCAGTGATATTGAGATTTTAAATCCTGATCAGCATATTGCAACACTAAATGATGATGCTAAATTCAACATGGAATTAAGATTTGGTTACGGCAAAGGTTATGTTGCTGCTAACGATCAGAATGTTCCTGATCGTACAATAGGTTTAATAATGATTGATTCTATTTATACTCCATTAACTAAAGTTACTTATGATATTAAGAATGTTAGAATAGGTGAGAGTAACGATTATGAGCAATTAATACTGGAAGTTCACACTGATGGTTCTATCACTCCGGAAGATGCTTTATCAAATGCTGGTCAAATTTTAAGAGACCATATTAATCTTTTCATTAATTTTGACGTTGAACAAGAAGAAGAAAAAATTGAAACCGAAGTAGATTTAGAAGCTGAGAGAATTAAGAAAATACTATTAACAAGTGTTGATGATCTTGAATTAAGCGTTAGATCACATAATTGCTTAAAAGCAGCAAATATAAAAACTTTAGGTGATCTTGTTCGAAAAGAAGAAAGTGAAATGTTAAAATTTAGAAATTTTGGTAGAAAATCTCTATCAGAATTAACAGAAATCGTTGAAGTTTACGGACTTGATTTTGGTATGGACGTCGACAAGTATATAAATTATAATAGTGATAATAATTAAATTTTGATGAGAAGGAATTAACATGAGACACAGAGTCAAAGGACGTAAATTAAACAGAACAGCTTCCCATCGTTCAGCTACAATGAGAGCTTTAGCTACTGCTTTGATTAGAGAAAAAAAGATTAAAACTACTCTGGCAAAAGCTAAAGAGATCAGAACTTTTGTGGAACCAATGATTACTCGAGCAAAGAATGATTCTGTAGCGGCAAGAAGAATTATTGCCAAAGATATCAAAGATAAAGAAGTACTTAAAGAATTATTCAATGAGATCGTTCCAAAAGTTGGTGATAGACCTGGTGGTTACACACGAGTTGTGAAATTAGGCAGAAGATTGGGTGATGCAGCAGAAATGGCAATAATTGAACTCGTTGATTATAATGATCTAGTTGAAAGAAAGAAACCTAGAAAAGCAAAAACTGAAGATGCAAAAGTTGTGGAAGAAACAGTTGTAGATGAAGCAGTAAATGAAGAGACAAAAGCAGTTGATGAAAAAGAAGCTGAAAATACTGAAGTAGTAGAAGCAACTGTCGAAGAAGAGAAAGCTGAAGTTTCAGAAGAAGCATCTGTTGCAGAAGAAACAACAGACGAAGTCAAAGAAGAAGAGTCTAGTGAAGAAAAAGCAGAAAAATCTGATGAAAGTAAAAAAAAGGATGATTCTGTGAAAGAGAAAAAAGAAGATAAATAATTCATTCTTGATTAATGATAAGGAAAGAGTGATCGATTAGTCGGTTGCTCTTTTTTTTATGAGTAAAATTGAATTTATAAAATCGGTATCAGTATTAAATGACTTGCCAAAATCTGGTTTACCAGAGATTGCCCTGGCTGGCAGATCTAATGTTGGAAAGTCGTCATTTATAAATACTATCTTCAATAGGAAAGGACTGGCAAAAACGAGCTCCACACCGGGCAAAACCCGTACACTGAACTATTATAAAGTTGAGGACAAATTTTATCTTGTGGATCTCCCTGGGTTTGGCTACGCAAAAGTTTCGAAAAGCGAGCGTGAATATTGGGAAAGACTACTTATTAAATATTTCCAGAATAATTTGAATATTTCACGAGTAATCCATTTTATTGATTCAAGACATAAGCCAACTCAATTAGATGTGATCTTAAATAATTTTATTAAAGAATTGGATATCCCATATATTGTGCTGTTAAATAAGGTCGATAAACTCAAACAATCTGAATTGGCGAAATTGAAAAAGGAAATAACTGAATATTTCCCTGAACTTAGTTTTGGCGATAACCTTTTCCTTTTCTCAAGTGTAAAGGGAATTGGTAAAAAAGAACTTACAAGTTTTTTATTTAGTACTTATAGTTGAAGATTATTTAACAAAGATTTATTATTATTCGCATATAGTTTTTTGAATTTACTAAGAAAAGCATGGAAATTGGAAACAGAAATAAAAAAAGAATACTTATATTTTCAATAATTCCAGTTCTTGTTGCTATTCCATTCTTTACTGATGATTTTGTTATCAGACTCCTAACAAGTATTACACTTACAATCTATACAGCATTTATAATATTTCTAAGGGATTCATCCCGAATTGAAGAATCTTTTGACACTATGGCTACTCAAGATAGTATAGTTGATGAAGATATTGAGGGGCAATCTTCTTATACGGAATCTGTCGAAGAAGATGGATTTAAAATTGTATCACCAAACAAAAAAATTGAAGTTGTCAGATCAAATGAAATGTCATCTTCAGATGCAGATTCAGCTTCAAGTAAAAGTTATTTTAAACCACCAGATCTTAAATCTACTTTTGAAAAAATTGCTACAGAAAAAGTACCCAAAAACATTAGTCATGATCAGCATTTTGGTTTTGCTTTAGAAAAAATTCTTCTTGTTATCCGAGAAGCATACTTTGCTCATTCTGCGCTTTTCTTCTGGTATAATAAAAAAACTGAGAAACTTACTTTAGAAAAATTCTCATCTGTAAGTACCGATGTAAAGAAACAAAAATATGATATAGAAGATGATGTATTAAGTAAAATAGTTCATAATCAAGAACCTGAATTATTAACCGATCTAATTCGAACTGCCGAATATGATGTTATACGGTACTATAACAGACCGCAAGGGATAAAAAGTTTTGTCGGTGTTCCTTTATATTATGGCGAAAATCTTGCTGGTGTGCTAGCATTAGATGCAAAAGAAAATGATGCATTTGGAATAGAAACAATTTACTCACTTGGCAGATTTGTTAGAGTCATTTCTTTGTTGATCTCATTATTTGATGAAAAATTCTCTGATTCACAGGCTGAAAAACGATTGACAGCTCTTTTAGATATTGTAACTGCAGATAAGAAATTTGAAAATGAATCTGATCTTTATTCGACAATTGAAAATTCTGTAAAAAAATTGATCAATTGGGATGTATTTACATTTATTTATTTCGATCCTTCCGATCAAAAGTTTAAGACCTCTAAAGTATTTAATAATACTTCACTTAAGTATATTGGTGAAAACCTTGATATTGAAATTTCAGGTACACTTGTTGGAAAGTCAATTGTTAGTGGTGTTCCAGTTAAGATTGATAATACATCAACAGAAAAGAGTCCGCGCTTTGTAAAAAATGAAGATATAACATTCGGTGGATCATTTCTCGCGTTACCATTGGCTTATGATGGACAAATTTATGGTGTTTTCTGTTTTGAAGGATTGAAACCAAATATTTATAACAGCGCTGATGTTGTATTTATAAAAAAAGCAACAAAGATATTTTCCTATATTGTTTATTCATTTTCAACTCAAAAAATTCTTCGCAGTTTACTCTCATTAGATATTGATACAAAACTTCTAAATAGCAATAGCTTCTTAAAAGAAGTTAATTCTGATTTGGTTAAGTCAAAGAGTGCTGGACTTCCTGGTGCTTTAGCACTTGTTAAGATTGATGAATTTATTGAAGAGGAATCTTTCTTTGAAGGAGATCCATTCCCGAAAGTGTTGAAATCTATCGTTGGGATGATGAAAGAAGCAACTTCAGCACAGAACATTTTAGGAAGATTGAATCGTGATGTACTAGGAATCTATTTTTTCAATACATCTGCTAAGGATGTTTTCCTATGGGCTGAAAAGTTAAGAATCAAAATTGCTAGAACTCCAATCTCTGTCGTCTCCAAGCAGACTACTTTTACTGTCTCAATTGGAATTGCAGGAACTAATGAAAAGATGGATGTAAATGGACTTATGGAAAATGCTGAATTAGCTCTCAATAAAGCCACTGAAAAAGGCGGAAATTCTGTTAAGAATATTTAAATGAATCGTGAAAAATTTCGTCATTATATTGCTGGACGGAGTGGGTGTTGGCGAGCTCCCTGATGCTAAGAATTATAATGATGAAGGAAGTAATACCCTCGGCAATATTTCAAAAGTAGTTAATAATTTCAAACTCCCAAATCTTCAAAAGTTTGGGATAGGAAATATTATTGAAATTACTGGAGTTCCCCCTGCACAGAAACCTCTAGCTTCATATGGTAAAATGAGTGAAAAAGCACCGGGAAAGGATTCTACTTCCGGTCATTGGGAGATTGCTGGTATTGAAGTAAAAACTGATTTCCCATATTACCCAAATGGATTCTCATCCGAAATTATTAATAGTTTTCTTGAACTTACAGATATTAAGGGAATATTAGGTAATAAGGCAGCTTCAGGAACTGAAATTATCGATGAACTGGGTGATGACCATGTAAGAACAGGTTATCCAATTGTGTACACTTCAGCTGATTCTGTTTTTCAAGTAGCTGCTCACGAAGAAGTTATACCTTTAAAAACTCTCTACGAAATTTGTGAAATAGCGAGAGAGAAGATATTTATAAATGAAGACACTATTGGAAGAGTAATTGCCAGACCATTTTTAGGGAAGAATGGCAGATATCATCGCACAAAAAATCGAAAAGATTTCTCACTGAATCCACCTGAAAAAACTATTCTAGATGTTCTAAAAGAAAACAGAATTGAAACTATAGCAATTGGAAAGATTAATGATCTGTTTAATTATAAAGGGATAACTCAAAATATTAAATCAAAATCGAATAAAGAGGGGATCGAAAAAATTATTGAATCTCTAAAATCGAATTCACATTCTTTGATCTTCGTAAATCTTGTTGATTTTGATGTGGAATATGGACATCGAAACAATCCAGATGGATTCGCAAAGGAATTACAATATTTTGACCAACAGCTTCCTAGAATATTAGAGTTTATTGATGAAGATGATTCTCTTATAATCACAGCCGATCATGGGAATGATCCAACCACTCCAAGTACTGATCATAGTAGAGAATATATTCCATTGCTCTATTATAGGAAAGGTAAATTAGGTACAAACTTAGGAATTCGTGATACTTTTGCCGATATCGCTCAATCGGCAGCCGATTTTTTCAATGTTAAAAATGAATTAAGTGGTATTAGTTTCCTGGAAAATTAAATTTAATTTTATAAATTACAATACATTTTTCAAAATCAATTAGTTAGGGGTCCATTTGCTTCTAGGAAAAGTGATCGGTACTGTTTGGTCAACTAGAAAAGATGAAAATCTGGTCGGGTCAAAATTTTTAATTATTCGTCAATTGAACTTAGATTATACACCCAAAAATAATACTATGATCGCTGTGGATTCTGTAGGTGCAGGTGTTGGTGAAATTGTTCTTGTAGCTCAAGGAAGTTCAGCTAGACAAACTACTATCACTCAAAATAAACCAGTTGATGCAGTTGTGATGGCGATTGTTGATAAATTAGATGTTCCTGTTGATAATAAGGATAGCAAATAGTGTTATTAGGAAAAGTAATTGGTTCTATTTGGGCTACAAGAAAATACGAAGCCGTAAAAGGATATAAAATGTTATTAGTTCAGCCATTAAATTCCGATCATGAAGAAATGGAAGATCCGATTATGGCTTTAGATACTGTTGGTGCAGGTGTTGGTGAAATCATTTTTTATATTACCGCGAGCGAAGCAGTAATTCCTCTTGATGTAGATATGGCTCCTGTTGATGCTTCTATTGTCGGTATAGTGGATTCAATAAATAAATAAACCGAGGAGTTTATTTTGAATCTCCAAAAACAATATACTAATCATGAAAGTATTTCACTTGACAAATACTTGAATGAAATCAGTAAGGTGGACCTTCTAAATTCAGAAGAGGAAATTGAACTAGCAAAAAAAATTAAGAAAGGTGACAAGGAGGCATTAGAAAAACTTGTCAAAGCAAATCTTCGTTTTGTAGTTAGTGTTGCAAAGCAATATCAAGGACAAGGATTATCACTAGGTGATTTAATAAATGAGGGAAATATAGGACTAATAAAGGCTGCAGAAAGGTTTGATGAATCACGTGGGTTTAAATTTATTTCATATGGTGTTTGGTGGGTTCGGCAGTCGATTCTACAAGCTCTTGCAGAGCAAAGTAGAATTATACGCCTTCCACTAAATAGAATTGGAATTTTAAGTAAAGTTTGGAAAGCATATATAGACCTTGAACAAAGCTACGAGAGAGAACCTACTGCTGAAGAAATTGCTGAAGAAATTGATTTAAATATTGAAGTTGTTGCAGATGCGCTAAAAATAGCGGGACGCCATCTATCTTTTGATACTCCGGTTAAAAATGATGATGAAAGTGTTATTTCCGATGTAATCATAAACCACGACGAGCCGGCTCCTGATAATAAATTAATGTCCATCTCTCTTCATAATGATATTGAACGTTCACTTGCTTCTTTATCAAAACGAGAATCAGATGTTCTGAAACTATACTATGGGTTAGATAATGATCACGCATACACGCTCGAAGAGATTGGAGAAATATTTCATCTTACTCGTGAACGTGTAAGACAAATCAAAGAAAAAGCCATACGAAGATTGCGTCATGTTTCTCGCTCAAAAAACTTAAGGTCATACTTAGGATAATACCTCATGATTTTACATCTTCAAAGAAATTACTTAATAATTATTATAATTATTCCTTTATTGATAGCTTGTTCATCGACTTCAGTTCATAAAAGATATAATAATAAACCAAAAGTGAAAGAAGAGAAAGTTGATAATTCAGTTCGGTTCTCAAGTAGTAATGATCCAGAATTTGATGAAGAACCAGTAGAGGAGATCCAGGTTGATCAAAAGAAATTTGTAAATGAGCATAAAATATCTAAAGATAAAAATGTTAGCTTATCTGATCGTGAAAAAATACTATCAGAAGTAGTTAAATATATCAATACTCCATACCAATATGGTGGTGCGAACCAAAAAGGAATTGACTGTTCAGCATTCACGCAAAATGTATTTATGAATTCAATTGATTTTAGCCTACCACGAACTGCAAGTGAACAATTCAATTTTGGCAGTGAAATAAACTCGAGGAGCAATTTAATCTTTGGTGACCTTGTTTTCTTCAATACAACAAAAAATAGCTTTCCCGGACATGTCGGGATATATTTAGGAGATGAGCTTTTTGCTCATTCAAGTTCTTCACGCGGAGTAACCATATCGTCAATGAGTAACCAATATTTTCAACAAAGATATGTTGGTGGAAGAAGACCTCTCAAAATTTCTTACTAAATTACAGTGAATATCCATACGTACTTGTTGAATATATTCTCATAAGAGGAGAGTTCTTTACTTTATAAGTTGATAAAACAATCTTATTATTTTATATTTAGAAAACATATTTAATTTTTTGTTTTTAGAACTCACGTTTATCTTTAATTTTATAGTTCTAACAACCTCTATCGACAATAAGTAAACTCTATATAAAAACAATTAATAATAATTTAAAGGCTGAAAAATGGAAAGATATCTATACCTTTCAATTGTTCCAGAAGCATTAATTGCTTCAATGCTGCCGCCGTTAGAATTTGGTAAATACTTTGCGATCGGTACAAAAAAGAGAACAAGAGGACAAGCAATTTTTTTCAAAGTGAATCGAGATTTTGTCAGTGATTATTTAAAGATTGAAGACATAGACAGACTATGTGTCCCAAATCCTGACGGTTCTCCAAAACGCTCAAAATATATTGCAATTTATCGTGTACTCGAACATGTTCCGATGAGCGCTATTGAGAATTTATATTTAGTTACAGATGATGGAAGAGTACTTGAACTTGAAAAGAGTGAGTTTACTGAAGAAAATCATGATCAGTTACATTTGTATCAACAATTAGGTCCCGTGCGACCCCTAATTGCTAGCAGTCTTGATCCTGCTAAGTTCTGTAAGTACATAACAAATACTAAACATCCGGTATCTGTTCCTAAAATAATGTTTGTTGAATTAATCTTAAATGGATTATCGAATGATCCTAAGAATGCTTCAACAGAAAATCTACCTTACCAAAATATTGATCATATGAAGGACTGTCTAATAGACCTTAAAAAACCCGATTCAAAACCGAATAAAACAGTGGTGAGGAATATGAGAGATGATCTACTGTATAGAACTACTAAGAATGGATTTTTTATTGGCGATCAGTCGGAAATGTTTTATTACAAATTTCCATCTAAAGAAGAATTAGAAGGAGTTCACTATCCTTGGTGGAAATCAGCTCTTACTCAAGGTTTTAACTATTAGGTAGAATTTATTAATACATATTAAAGGATTTATTATGACTACTATTTTTTGGTTTGTGCCAATTGCATCTATTATTGCGTTAGGATCGGCACTCTATTTTTTTAGACAAATGATGAAAACAAGTGAAGGAAATGAAAGAATGATTGAAATAGCTTCTCATGTAAGAAAAGGAGCTATGGCATATTTAAAACAGCAGTATAAGGTTGTAGGAATATTTTTTGCTATTATGACAGTGATTTTTTCTATTATGGCATATTGGATGAATCTTCAAAATCCATGGGTACCATTTGCATTTTTGACTGGTGGATTTTTCTCCGGATTAGCTGGATTTTTTGGAATGAAGACTGCAACATACGCATCAGCTAGAACAGCTAATGCAGCTATTGAATCATTAAATGGAGCTTTGAGAGTTGCATTTAGAAGTGGTGCAGTTATGGGACTCGTGGTTGTTGGATTAGGCTTATTAGATATCTCCATTTGGTTTATAGTCTTAAATTATTTCTATCCGATTGAACTTGGAGATGGTCACAATTTAGTTATTATAACTACAACTATGCTTACTTTTGGAATGGGGGCTTCTGCACAAGCACTATTTGCAAGAGTAGGTGGAGGAATTTTCACAAAGGCCGCTGATGTTGGAGGAGATCTTGTTGGTAAAGTTGAAGCTGGAATTCCGGAAGATGATCCTAGAAATCCAGCAACTATTGCAGATAATGTAGGTGATAACGTGGGTGACGTTGCCGGTATGGGTGCCGATCTCTATGAATCATACTGCGGATCAATTCTAGCAACTTCTGCTCTTGGGGCAGCTGCTTTTTTGGGTGAGACTGAAATGCAGGTAAAGGCAGTTATTGCTCCAATGCTGATTGCTGCTATCGGAATCATTCTTTCGATTGTTGGGATATTTATGGTTAAAACTAAGGAAGGTGCTTCTCAAAAGGACCTTCTAAAATCACTCAGCAAGGGTATTAATATCAGTTCAATATTGATAGTTATATTTTCGCTGGCAACTTTAATTTTGCTTGAGGTAGATAATCCTTATGGTATCTGGGGTTCAATTGTGGTTGGATTAATTACTGGAATAATAATAGGAAAGGCAACTGAGTATTATACCTCTTCTACATATAAACCAACTCAAAGAATTGCTTCTAGTACTAGTACTGGACCGGCAACTGTTATCATTTCTGGATTAGGAACGGGGATGATCTCAACAGCTATTCCAGTAATCGCAGTTGTGGTAGGAATTATTCTGGCATTCATGTTTGCGTCGGGATTTGATTTTAACCAGATGGGATTGGGGTTATATGGAATTGGTATCGCAGCGGTTGGAATGCTCTCGACTTTAGGCATTACTCTTGCCACAGATGCATATGGACCAATTGCTGATAATGCCGGCGGTAATGCAGAGATGAGTGGATTAGGATCAGAGGTTCGTCAAAAAACTGATGCACTGGATTCGTTGGGAAATACAACTGCAGCAACTGGTAAAGGCTTTGCGATTGGTTCTGCGGCACTTACTGCCTTAGCACTCTTAGCTTCATATATAGAGGAACTGAAGATCGGTTTGTTAAGAATAGGAGAGAATGTATTAGTGTTTGCCAATGGTTTAAAAATTGAAACTGCATCGGCAACATTAGTTGATTTCATGAACTATTACGAAGTAAATTTAATGAATCCTAAAGTGTTGATTGGTATGTTGATTGGCTCAATGATGTCTTTTCTTTTCTGCGGACTTACAATGAATGCTGTTGGTAGAGCAGCCGGGAAGATGGTTGACGAGGTAAGACGACAGTTCCGCTCAATTCCGGGTATTATGGAAGGTAAAGCTGAACCAGACTATGCAAGATGCGTTGAGATATCAACTAAAGGAGCGCAAATGGAGATGTTAATTCCAGCATCTTTAGCTATTCTTGTTCCAATAGCAGTTGGATTATTATTTGGAGTACCAGCTGTAATTGGGTTGATGGTAGGAGGTTTGGTTGCCGGTTTTGTCCTAGCAGTTTTTATGGCAAATTCTGGAGGAGCTTGGGATAATGCCAAAAAATATATTGAGGAAGGGCATTTGGGCGGTAAAGGTTCACGAGCTCATAAAGCTGCAATAATTGGTGATACTGTAGGTGATCCTTTTAAGGATACATCCGGACCAAGTTTGAATATTTTGATCAAGCTAATGAGTATGGTCTCAATTGTCATGGCTGGATTGACAGTAGCTTTTAGTGTATTGTAAATAATTAACAAATAAACCTTATATTTAGAAATCCAATTTCTCTAAGCATATTTATTGAAGGCTAGAAATTGGGTTTCTTATTTCCTAATAATACTATTTAATAAAAATTTTTGTGTTTGTGGAAGAATCACTAAAAGATATTCTAACCGCCCGTCTTCGTAAAGATGAAATGGTTGCATTTCTTAAAAAGCATCCAAATAAATTTGAGGAAGTTCTTAATACCGCACTTACTGATAACCAACCGGAGGCTTGGCGGGCAGCCTGGTTGTTGAACCACTATATGAAAGAAAATGACCAGCGAGTAAAACTTCAAATAAAAAAAATAATTAAAGTCATTCCAACCAAACAAGATGGTCATCAGCGGGAATTACTTAAAATCCTAAATAAAATGGAATTAAGTGAAAAACAACAAGGGAAATTATTTGATATATGTTTGACAATATGGGAATCAATCCATAAAAGTCCTTCAGTACGTGGTACTGCTTTTATGTTTTTACTTAAAATATCAAAAAAGTATCCTGAATTGAGAAATGAAATTGTACATTTAACACAAAATCATTATACTGATACACTTTCTCCAGGAATAAAACACTCATTTAATAAAATAATTGAAGGATTATAATTTAGAACTGCATTTTAAATAATAAATTAAGAATTGCTACGAGTTTGAATATGAAAAAATTAATACTGATAGTACTATTATTCGGAAACATCATTTCAATGGCTCAAGATTCAATGTTATGCATGGGACATCATTGGACTGAAGATGAAGCAAATTTAATGATGAAGAAGTTCGCTTCTGAATGGGACGATCTGAGTTCCTGGGAAAAGCGTGCTGCTATTATTTGTGATGGAATAATTAAAGGAATGAAGCTTGATCAAATGCCACGGATTAAGGGTAATTTCCATCCTATCATTAATAATAAAAGAGAAATGGATGGTTACACGGTTGAAAAGATAACCATTGAGAGTTTTCCAGGTTTTTATATAACGGGAAATTTATATCAACCATTAGATAAAGACGAGGATAATAAATACGCTGCAGTTTTATGTCCTCATGGGCATCTTAAAAACAAGCGATTGAAAAAAGATGTTCAGATAAGAAGTGCAGTATTAGCAAGAATGGGCGCAATTGTTTTTGCTTACGATATGGTTGGTTTTGGTGAATCAAAACAAGTTACTCATAAAATTCCAATTGCATTGACTCTACAGACTTGGAATAGCAGAAGAGTTTTAGAGTATCTCCTTTCCCGTTCTGATGTTGACTCAAACAGAATTGGTATGACTGGCGGTTCAGGTGGGGGAACACAGACATTTATTCTTACTGCGATTGACAAACGTATAAAAGCTTCAGTGCCTGTAGTTCAAGTATCAGCTCATTTCTTTGGCGGATGTGTTTGCGAAAGTGGAATGCCTATTCATAAAAGTAAAAAACATCAGACTAATAATGTTGAAATAGCAGCACTATGCGCTCCTCGACCATTAATGCTGATCTCAAACAGTGGTGATTGGACAAGAAACACTCCAAGAATTGAGTATCCATATATCCAGAAAGTATATGCTTTATATAACGCTGAGCATAAAGTTGAGAATGTCCATCTGTATACTGAAAAACATGATTATGGACCTTCAAAAAGAGCACCAATGTATTTGTTCTTCGCACATCATTTAAAGCTGAGAACAGGCAATGTCCCTTATGATAATGGAATACAAGAAAATTTTGTAAAAATTCTTAATTATGATGATCTTAAGGTTTTTTCAGACGAGAATCCACTACCTTCAGATGCATTAATGGGCAATGAAGCGGTGATGGAATATTTAAACTTACAGTAAAAAAATTTAGGCTATTCCACAAGCTTAGTTTAAGTAATAGAGGAATTACAAACAGTAATGAGGCATTTAACTTAAAGTCATTACACTGAAACACTTTCCCCGGAAATAAAGCACTCATTTAATAAAATATTGAAAGAACTAAAATTTGATTGACAGGTAATCTGTCAATTGGTTTTAGATATTAGTTATATTCTGCAAGACGATTTTTTTGAGTAAAAATGAATAATTTGTATATTAAATATATAAACAATTGTTCTTACACAACCAAATTGGATGTATAAGAACAATGAATATCCACATACGTTGGGCTCAATAAAAAACAAAATGAAAAACAAAATCATATTCTTATCATTCATTTGGGTTCTTTCAGTATCTAATTCAATAGCCCAAAAAATAAAATTAGATTCACTTGACGTTTTCATCCATCAACTTATGGAAGACTTTGATTTACCAGGTCTGTCTATTGGTATTATCCAAAATGATTCAATACTATATTTAAAAGGATATGGAATCAGAGAAATTCATAAAGAACCACCTGTAAATGAAAATACAATTTTTGGGATAGGTTCTATTTCCAAATCCTTTACTGCATTGACGTTAGGAATATTGGTTGATGAAGGAAAAATAAATTGGGATGACAAGGTTACAACTTACTTACCTTATTTTGAATTATATAATCCCTATGTGACTGAGAGCTTTACAATCAGAGATTTACTCACCCATAGAAGTGGCCTCAAATCTATTAGCGGGGGAACGCTTTGGTATCACTCAAATTATTCAAGAGTTGATATTATAAAAAGATTAAAATATTTAGAGCCAGTATCAGGATATCGAGAAAAACCGGCCTATCAAAATGTAATGTATGTAGTGGCAGGAGAAATCGTAAGAGAAGTTACAGGGATAAGTTGGGACGCCTTCCTAAAAACAAGAATATTCGATAAAATAGGGATGAATAATAGTACGTCAATTTCAGCAGTTAGAGAATCGAATAATAATTTAGCCCAACCACACATTTGGAACAAAGCTTATCAGAAAGTAGCTATAAAGCAAGAGCAAGGGGATAATCTCGCTCCGGGAGGTTTTATCTATTCCTCAGCTAATGAAATGGCTAATTACATTAGACTCTTACTCAATGATGGTGTTTTTGGGAAAGATACAATTGTAAGTGCAAAGATAATCAATGAAATTTTCAAACCACAAATTATCTATCCACGAAAAAGGATCCCTTTTTATAATGAATTCACATCTTATGGATTAGGATGGTGGCTTACTCCTAAAAACAGTCATAAAATTATTGAACATAGTGGCGGAATTGATGGGATGTCTGCTAATCTTGTAATGGTAAAAGATATGAATATAGGATTCATAATACTAACAAATGAAGCAGAAGAACCCGCTAAATATTTATTAACAGCAAAAATACTGGAACAAGTACTTGAAGATAAGTCATATGACATATACAATAAGGTAAAAGAACAAAGAGATAATAATTTAAAAAGTAATAAAGTATCCCCTAATAAAAAGATAAAAATCAGTAATACACTCCCATCATTGGAATTGTCATCATATATCGGGGTTTATAATGATAAGATGTACGGGGATGTTATGATAAACCAACTAACCGAAAATGAATTGGAAATCTCTTTTTCCCATTCTTCAATATTTCGTGGAAAATTAGAGCATTGGCATTTTGACACATTTAAAATTGGTTGGTATGACATACGAGTCCCTGATGGGTTTCTAACATTTGATTTCAATTCTAACAGAGAAATATTAGGCATTACTATTGACCAAGAAAATTTACTTGATGTTGATTTTGGGGAATTAGAAATATTAAAAAAGGAAAACTGAGTATAACACGCGGTCATAAAACAGTGTGCGGGAAGTGGTATATTTAAGTAAAACAACAATTAGTCAACTACTAGCAACTTGATAGTGAAGTCCACGCAGTAGGCTACTATTCTTATACTCACCGTTAAATATTTATCTCAAAATCCTATTCAATACTTCAGCAACTTTATCTAACTGCTCATAAGTAATTACAGCAGGGGGGAGAAGACGTAGAACAATTTTACCAGCCGGCATTGCCAGAATTCCTTCTTCCATAAGCTGCTGCAGATAAGGCTGTACTTTTTCCTTAAGTTCAATTCCAATCATCAATCCTTTATATCTTACTACTCTTACTTTTGAAAGTTCATCGACATTTAATTTACTTACTAAATAATCACCTTTTTTTTGTGCTTCTTCTGCAAGATCATTTTCAAGCATAAAGTTAATTGAGGCCAGTCCGGCAGCAGATGCAAGAGGATTACCACCATATGTTGTACCGTGTTTCCCATAAGAAACTTTTACTTTATCTGAACAGATTGCTGCACCGACCGGGAAACCACCTGCAATCCCTTTAGCAACAGTCATTATATCAGGTTCAACACCATAATGTTCAATTGCAAACATTTTTCCAGTTCTACAAAAACTAGTTTGTATTTCATCAACGATCATCATAATATTATGTTTATCGCAAAGAGTTCTAAGTCCATCAACATATTCTTGTGTTGCAATGTTTATTCCACCTTCACCTTGAATTAGTTCTATAATAATACCAGCAGTTTTCTCAGTGATTGCCGCTTCCATTTTTTCGAGGTTATTATATGGTACAAATGAGAAGCCCGGAACCAGTGGTTCAAAATCTTCCCGAATTTCGGGTTTATATGTGCCACTTAAAGCCCCCATAGTCCTACCGTGAAATCCTTTCATTGCAGTGATGAAATCGGTTTTCCCAGTTGAAAGACGAGCGAGTTTAATAGCTGCTTCCATTGCTTCTGTACCAGAGTTTGTAAGGAAAGAACGAGTTAAATTATGCGGAGTGATTTGATTTAATTTTTCAAGAAATAGAGCGCGCTTATCATTGTAAAAAACACATGCATTAGTAATTAAAGTTCCAGCCTGTTCTGTAATAGCCTTTACTACAGCCGGATTTGAGTGGCCAATTGTTGCAACACCTATTCCTGCTGCACAATCAATGTATTCATTCCCATTTTCATCCCAGACAGTTGCTTCTTTACCTTTTACAATTACTATATCTCTTTTTGCGTAAACTTCAACTTCATACTTATCAATTAATTCTTTGTACTTGCTCATTCTATTTTTGTTCCTCCACCATTAAGTGCATTTGTTATAGGATTTTCAATTCTACCATCACAAATGTAAACAGTTGTATTACCGGTTTCAAATAATTTTATTAAAGCTTTCATCTTTCTTTTCATTCTTCCTTCAACTTGTGCTTCTCTCTGTTCCAATTCAGATTTAGTGATTGATTTAACAAGTGAATCAGGGTTATCTGCATCATCTAAAAATCCTGGTGCTTCAATTAGTTGAATTACTCTTTCTACTTCCAATGAATTTTTGAGCAATGCGACTATATCATCATTTTCAGAACTGATTGCAAAATTGTTTTCATCAATGATAGGAACAGTGAGAACAGGGACATATCCATTAGTGATGAGTAATTTCAGAAGATCAGTATTTATACTTTTAGGTTTGCCAGAAAAGTCACGAACAATTCGAAGTTTCCCATTCTCTTTAATTCGAATACCCTTATTCCTTTTGCCTTCAATTACCTTTCCATCAACACCAGTTAAGCCTACAGCATTAATCCCGTTTTGTTGACACATTTCAACAATCCGTTTGTTTCTTAATCCGGAGTATGACATCATCATTATATTGAGCGCTTCTTCGTCACTAAATACTGAAGAATAACCTGAGGCAGAAACAAGAACTTGTTTTTCATAATTAAGTATTTTTGCAACTTCATCACGCAAAGCATTTGCTCCGTGTACAATAATGAAATCATCATTGAGATTACTTAAATCATTTATTATAGCTGGTAGGTTCAGTGACACTCCACCGCCAATTTTTACAATAGTCATGTAAATACTCCATAAGAATTATTATCAATTTTATTCCAACCGGTTTCATTTGGGTAAACTTCTGAGCAGATTATTAGTTCTTCTTGATTCTTTTTATAATGCATTTGAAAATAATCGGGATCTTCATTGAAAAGGGAAAAGTAGTGAACCTTTTCTTTTTCAGCAATTATAATGTTCATTGCTCTAACATATGACGTTCGTTTCTGGATGATTTCTGATCCCTTTTTCAATGTATTCTCCATTCCATTTTTATCAAACCGCTTAATGAAGTTGAAAATCTTTTCTGCACCAATTCTTCCTTCAGCATTTATTTTTACTCCACGTAATTCTCCATTAAAAATGAAAATGTATTTATCATCATAAAAAGGCATGTTGTTTTCAACAACAATATCTTTGTCTTCAAATGCACTGCGAGCATGGACAATTAGTCTATTTGATTTCCCAAACTGTAATAAGTCATCTTCCCAAATTGGTTTAATATTCTTGTAGTGAATCCATTCGTTATTTTTGAGATAACTGCAGCCCCATCCATGACCTTGGAACTCCTTACTATGCTGAGCAATATGAGCAAACTTGGTAAGGTGTTCACTAATATTGAAATCCCTTTTATTTTGGACAAACAATAATCTACACATTTAAACCTCGCTAAATTGGATGCAGTCCCGGAAATTCAAGTCCGGTTGTTTCATCAAATCCATACATAATGTTAAAAGCTTGAAGCGCTTGTCCAGCAGCTCCTTTCATCAGATTATCAATTGCACTAATAACCACAAGTCGATTTGAATGCGGATCCTTTTCAAAACCGATATCACAATAGTTTGTCCCAATACAAAGTTTTGGTTCAGGATAACGATAATTTCCTTCTTTCTCTTTAATAATTCTGATGAACGGTTCGTTTCCGTAGTATTGTCTATAAATTTTCCAAATATCCTTTTCAGCTAAATTTTTATTTAAGAAAACATGACTTGTTGCCATTGTTCCTCTGATCATATCAACAGAAGTAGCAGAGAAATGCAAATCAATTTTTTCATCAAATGAAAGTTCTTGAATTACTTCAGCAGAATGTCTGTGAGCAGTTGGCTTATAGGAACGCATCGCACCGCTTCTTTCCGGATGATGTGTTGCAAAAGATGCTTTTTTCCCACCTTCACTTGAACCAACTTTTACTTCCACAACAGTTTTATCTATTTCAACTAATCCTTCTTTGTATAAAGGATAAAGTCCAAGAATAGTAGTGGTTGCATTGCACCCTGCACTTGATACGAATTGGGCATTTATCATTTCATCTCGGTGAAGTTCTGGAATTCCATATACAAAGCTATTTAGCATATCAGGATTGAGATGAGGCTGTTGATACCACTTCTCAAATTCAGCAACATCATTCAATCTGAAATCACCACTAAGATCAATGATTTTATCAGCAAGTTGCTTGAACTCATTAATTTTCTTCATTGATTCACCGTGTGGTGTGCAGAGGAAAAGAGTATTAACTTTTTCTAGTTCTTCAACACTGCAAAACTTCAATGAAGCTACTTTACGCAAATTGGGATGAGCTTTGTATGCAAATTTTCCATAATAGGAATTAGATGTTATCTGCTTTACTTCTATTTGAGGATGAAATAATAAAAGTCGTAATAATTCTCCACCAGTATATCCTGAAGCACCTATAATAGAGACTGAAATCCTGTCCATTTTAATTACCTCCTCCAACTTTCATTACATAGTTCACAACATGTTCAGGTATATTCACACCAGTTGTTGTAATACTATTTTTAAATTCCATTGTATAATTTACTTCATTTACCATTAGGTTATTATCTTCAGTTTCAAAAAGATCAATAGCAACAATACCACCACCGACTGCTTTGGCTGAAGCAACAGATAATTCTGCAATTTCGTCTGTTACCTCACACTTAGTTGCAATTGCTCCCTTTGCAGTATTTGTTATCCAATGTCCAGATTCTCTATAGATTGCTGCAATACATGTATCACCAACAACAAAGCTTCGTATATCTCTTCCACTCTTTTTGTTCACATATTTTTGTATATAGAATATTGAGTGATGGTATGTGCCTAACACGGTTTTGTGTTCAAGTATTGATTCAGCTGCATCTCTATCATTGATTTTTGAAAGAAGTCTACCCCAAGATCCGACAGCAGGTTTAAGCACAACAGGATAACCCATTTCTTCAATAGCTTCTAAAGCAGAACTTTCGGTGAATGCAACTTTAATATCTGGTTGAGGAATCTTATTATCTTCAAGAGCAGCGGAGGTTAAAAGTTTATCACCGCAAACTGAAGCTACATCAAAAGAATTTACACATCGTACACCTGCACTTTCGAAAAGACGCAATGCATGTAAAGCGCGTGAGTGATTAATGGAGCGTTCAATAACTACATCAAGGTCAAAAACATTCTTCTTAAGATCAAACTTCAATTTTCGATCATCGATCATAATAAGTTCAACATCCTTATGTTTATTGAACTCTTCTATTAGAAGTTTTTCATCTTTTCTTATTAGTGAGTGCAAAAATCCAATTCTCATGGTTTTCTCCTTGATTTAGTTTTTCTTAAAATAGTTAAATAAAATGAAGGTATAAAAGAAAAAGCTAAATAGACTTATTTAGTCTTCTTCTTTTGTTTATTGTTTTGCTTTATAAAATGAACAATATGCGGAAGTTCTTTTAACTCAACAACTTTTCCTTTTTGCCCAGTATTTTTTACTTCAGTCAGAACTTCTATTTGTTCTTCTTCAGATAGTTCTGTTTCATTGATCAAATTCAGCGCATACTTAAGTGAAGCAATACCTGACATATGATCAAGTGAAAAAGTTCTTTCTTTTCCTAATAGTTCTGGGTTTAAACTTTCATAGTGTGTAGGATTTTTAGCTGCTGCGTGAGTATGTACACCAGCACAATGTGTAAATGCGTGCTTTCCAACAATAGGATAGTTTCGGGGAATAGGAACACTGGAATGCTCACTTACAAAATTATATAATTCCTCTAATTTATCAAGATGCCAATTGCTCATATTGAAGTCAGATGATAGAACAATTATAAGTTGAGCAAGATCAACTATACCAGCACGTTCACCAAGTCCTAATACAGAAGCATCTATTATTTCTGCACCAGCTCTATATGCATCAAGAGCATTTGCAAGAGCCAGACCTCTATCGTTATGGCAATGGACAGCAATTTTAGGATGCAGATTACGAGCGCTTAATTCACTTTTTAATTTAGTGATATAGTCAAACATACTTTTATCTGTTCCAGGAATCATGTAGCCTGTTGTATCAGCCACACTAATAATATCAGCACCTGCTTTTACTGCAGCAGCAGAAGCTTCAATAACATTGCTAAATTCAGAACGAACAGTATCTTCAGGTGTATAACGAATAATTACATCGGGATTCTCAGTTTTCGCAAACTGTATTACTTCTGTAATTTGATTTATTGCTTCTTTTAAATCTTTCTTAAATACAGTGTTTAGTCGATTATCTGAAACACAATAAAAAATTCCAATAAAATCAACTCCACACTGCAAAGCAAGTTCAACATCATTTCGGAGTGAACGAGCATGAGCTCCAATTGTTGCATTCAAACTACTGTGAGCAATAGTTCTAACAGAATCATGAATTTCTTTTGTTACAGCAGGGTGACCGGTTTCAATAATATTGATACCAATTTCATCGAGCATTCGTGCTATAGCAAGCTTGATATGCCTATCGAAATAAACTCCGGGAGTTTGTTCACCTTCGCGTAATGTTGAATCAAGAATCTGTAACAATCTTATTCTCCCCAATCCTCTTCTTCTTGAGGGGCTTCTTCAACTTGAAACGGATCTAGATTAACTACTTCCAGTTCTGTTCCGCAATCAGAACATTCAAGAAGTTCGCCAACCACTGTATCAGCCGCTTTTTCTAGTTGCGCTCCGCAAATAGGACATTCAGTCATAAAAACTTTCCTTTTGTAAACAAATAAAAATTGGTGCGAAGTTAATAAATCAAGTTACTAAATACAAATTGATATTAACTTATTTTTGAAAATATTCTTAAAAATGAATATTTATTCAATTGAAACTACATATCATTTCAATTAAATTTAATAGGTTAAATAAATATTTTGAGGAAAAAGATTATGGAATTTAGAATTGAAACAGATTCAATGGGAGAAATTAAAGTCCCATCTGATAAGTATTACGGTGCACAAACTGCACGATCATTAATGAATTTTAAAATTGGTGGTGAGAGATTCCCAAGAGAATTAATCAGAGCTTTAGGAGTATTGAAAAAAGCAGCAGCTCTTTCTAATAATGAATTAGGAATGCTGCCTGATGAAAAAGTAGAGTTAATAGTTAAAGCAGCTGATGAAGTTATTGAGGGGAAATTGGATGAACATTTCCCATTAGTTGTATGGCAGACAGGTAGTGGTACTCAAACGAATATGAATTCAAACGAAGTGATTTCAAACCGTGCTATTGAAATTGCTGGTGGTGAGATGGGGAGTAAGAAACCAATTCATCCAAATGATGATGTTAATAAAGCTCAATCATCTAATGATACTTTCCCCACTGCAATGCATATTGCTGCTGTTGAGGAAGTATATCGTCGATTGATACCAATGGTTACTAAACTTAGAGATGCACTTTCTGAAAAATCAGAAGAGTTTAAAGATATTATTAAAATTGGAAGAACTCATTTAATGGATGCTACTCCGCTTACTCTTGGACAGGAATTTTCTGGGTATACTCAGCAGCTAACTAACGGATTGAAAAGAATAGAAGGAGCATTACCACGACTTTCTGAATTAGCTCTTGGTGGTACTGCTGTTGGTACTGGGCTTAATACACACAAAGATTTTGCACAACTTGCAGCAAAAAAAATATCTGAGATAACCGGACAGACATTTACCTCAGCTCCAAATAAATTTGAAGCATTAGCTGCTCATGATGCAATTGTTGAATTCAGTGGTGTATTGAAAACTATAGCTGCATCACTTCATAAAATTGCAAATGATATTCGCTGGATGGGTTCAGGCCCTAGAAGTGGTCTTGGCGAATTAGCACTACCGGCAAATGAACCAGGAAGTTCAATTATGCCTGGTAAAGTAAATCCAACTCAAGCTGAAGCAATAACAATGGTATGCGCTCAGGTTATGGGTAACGATACAGCAATAAATTTCTCTGGTGCAAGTGGTAATTTTGAACTTAACGTTTACAAACCAGTTATGATTTATAACCTTCTTCAGTCAATTAGATTAATAGCTGATGCATCCGAAAGCTTTACTGATAATATGGTTGCAGGAATAAAACCCAATCTGAATAAAATTGATGAGTTGCTTCGCAAATCACTTATGTTAGTTACAGCTCTCAATCCTCATATCGGTTATGACAATGCTGCAAAAGTTGCAAAGAAAGCTTTTAATGATAACACAACTTTGAAGGAAGCTGCTGTTGAATTAGGATTACTAACTGAACAGGAGTTTGACGAGAAGGTAAAACCTGAAGAGATGATCGGACCGAAGGGATAATGTTTCACTACATAGTATAGTATTAAACGGGTTGAATATTTATTCGCCCGTTTTTTATATGGGTCGAAATTTAAGTATTTTGCACTCAATTTTTTAATCAAATAATAGTAGAGTTTAGTTTTAAATGGAGAATTTTCCCGGAATTATATCACTTTTTTTAGCATGCATTGAATTTGTACTATTAATAAATCTTTTAATTTTTGCAAAAAAAAACAAAGTAAATAAGAAAATTATTGGATTAGTAGGACTATTATTCACTTATCAATTATTTGAATTTGTTATCTGTTACTTTGGAGTGGATTCACATGTTATAGTATACATTGCATTTGTAATAATCTCCTTCTTACCACCATTACTGCTTAATCTTGTTCTTGATTTTCGAGGAGAAAAAATATTATTCCAAAGAATAATATTTCTGCCAATAACATTATTACTGATATATTTCCATTTTATTGTTACAGAATTTGTTGTAACCCGGTGCACTATTATGTTCGCTGCTTATGATATCCCTTCACCGGATCTTTACGGACTCCTTTATTATTTACCGGTTTTCATTTCGATGATTCTTTTAATTAAAATGAGTATGAGTGAAAAATATAAGCGACAAAAATCTAATTTAATTATTCTTAATTCAGGAATTGTTTTAGCATTTATTCCTACATTGTTAATAGTTCTTCTATTCCCAAGTTTAATTGAATTCATTGAAAGTTTTTTATGCAAATCTGCCTCTATCATGGCTTTAGCGCTAACAATATTTGCGATGAGAAATAAGGAGGTTTCGAGTAATAATGAATGATTTATCTGAAACTATTTTGAACATATATATTGTTATTGAAAATGATTTTGTAATTAAGTTTAAAGCAAAAGCTTACGAAAGTGATGAGGGAGATAACGAGAAAATTAAATTTTTAAAATCACGTGTTAAAACTGATTTCAATTCTGCCTATGGATTTGATGCACCGCAGAATGAAAAGGGTGAATTTATGACATACAGCAAATTTTCAAAACTTGAAAAAAGAGGTATGCAATTCCAATTATTTGAAGAGATGTTTTCAAGTTTTAATGTACCCGAAAATCCATTAATATGCGTTACACCTGTTGTTGATGGTGAAATAATTGTTGGTTCATAGATACTGAATCAAAAAATCTTAATTCTAGTAAATAACAAATTTCAAATTATAAATAACAAATAAATTTCAATGAGTGAAAATTCAAATTCAAAACCAAAGTATGACTTAGAAGAAAGAACTTTCCAGTTTGCAAAATCTGTTAGAAATATAGTTAAAACTCTTCCAAAGACTGTTGCAAACATTGAGGATAGTAGACAGGTTATTAAAGCATCTGGATCAACTGGGGCAAATTACATTGAAGCAAATGAAGCTTTAAGTAAAAAAGATTTTTTAATGAGAGTAAAAATCAGTAGGAAAGAGGCTAAGGAATCAACGTATTGGTTAAGATTAATAAATGAAACAAATGATCTGAAGAATAAAAATGAAATTGAAGATTTAATTCAAGAATCAATAGAATTAAAGAAGATACTGTCAGCAATAATCGAAAAATCAAAATAGAAGATATGAGTTTTGAAATTTTGATTTTGGTTATTATTTGTAATTTATATTTTGTTTTTTGGGATTTGAAAACCTATATATAAAAAATTTAAATGAATATTATTGAGGATTAAAATGAAAGATCAAACTATTGAGCAATTATCAATTAACACAATTAGACTTTTATCAGTTGATGCAATTCAAAAAGCAAATTCCGGTCATCCTGGAATGC
>JBDLIN010000003.1:0-48061 GCA_039714835.1 Bacteroidota bacterium
AGAAGTTATGATAAAGCTAAAAGTGCAGCTGCTAAATTTAACATTCCAAAATGTTACGGCTCTTATGAGGATCTATTATTGGATGAAGAAATCGAAGCTGTATATAATCCTCTTCCTAATCATCTTCATATACCTTGGACTGTCAAAGCTCTTGAAGCAGGTAAACATGTTTTGGTAGAAAAACCAATTGGCTTAAGCAGTAAAGAAGCAGAAATATTACTAGAAGAATCACAAAAATATCCAAATCTAAAAGTAATGGAAGCGTTTATGTATAGGCATCATCCCCAATGGATAAAGGCAAAAGAGCTTGTTGAAAGTGGAGTAATTGGAAAAGTAAAAACCATCCAGTCATTTTTTGCTTATTTTGATGATAATCCAAAGAGCATTGTAAATACAAAAGAATATGGTGGTGGGAGTTTAATGGATATCGGCTGTTATCCAATATCTCTATCGCGATTCATTTTTAATTCTGAACCTGAAAAAGTATTTGCAAACATTGACTATCATCCTGATTATGGAATTGATGTTTCAGCTACTGCCATAATGAAGTTTAAAGAAGGTACATCATCATTCTTTTCATCTATTCGAATAGAAAATAGACAACAGTCTCAAATATATGGAACTAAAGGAAAAATAGAATTTGCAATCCCATTTAATCCTATTGCTAATGAACCATCGAAAATGTTTCTGCATAAGAATAATAAAACAGAGGAAATAATATTTGAACCATGTGATCAATATACAATTCAAGCGGATATTTTTGCTCAATCTATTATTGATGATAAAGTGGTTCCAACACATTTGCATGATGCAGTAAATAATATGAAAGTGATCGAGAGAATAATTGAAAGCGATAAACTTGGAAGTTGGGTATAAGTATTAAACTATCTAAAAAATAAATAGGGACATAATGAGAAATATATTTTACATCTCTTTTTATATAGGAATTATTTTTACAGTAACTAATCTTGCACAAGTTCAGGATAAACCTTTTTGGCAGGAGTATCATAAACCCTATCCATTACAAAATAATCAACAGAATGATGTTAGAACAATAGCAGTAGACAAATCAGATAATGTTTGGGCTGGCTCAAAAGCAGGATTATTCAAATTAAACAGATCAACTGGGAAATGGATAGCAGCTTTAGATTCATCAGAACAGGGACCAATAAATGATATTTTTGTTGATAATAGATTTGGTGGAATATGGGTTGCTGCTTGGAATGGAGTCTACAGAATATACGATTCATTTAAAAATCAAGTTGATGAAATAGTCGGACCAATTGGAGTAATTGGAGAGATTAATGGTTGGATAATAGCCATGGGACCAAGCGGTATTTGGGAGATGGGTGATAATAAATGGATGAAAAATGAATACACATACTCTAAAGCAATCAGAGAATTACTCCAAGATAAGAAGGGTGGACATTATCTCGCTACAGGCAAAGGACTCTATCATAAAACTACTAATTCTGTAAAACTGTTTCAGAAGGAAGATGAGATTTTAAGTGATAATACAACTGGACTTGATTATTCTGCTAATGGTGAATTATGGGTTGGCGGATTAGGTGGAGTATCGATTTATAAAGATGATAAGTGGATAAAGACTTATACTCCAAAGGAGGGATTGCCAACAGCTTGGGTGAATACAGTTAAAAGATCACCAAATGGCACTATGTGGATTGGTACTAAATTGGGAGTTACAAGATTTGATGGAAAATCGTGGTCGCTCAGACATAGCAGACGTTGGCTTTTAAGTGATGATGTAAGAGATATTGCTTTTGATAAAAATGGAAATGGGTGGATTGCCACTTCAAAAGGTGTTAGTGCTATCATGAAAACAGAGATGACACTTGAACAAAAATTCGATCACTACTATGGTATCATGAAGCGAAGACATGTACGGCCACCATATCTAGTTGAATCTTGCGGATTTACGGTTGCAGGAGATACTGCAACATGGATACCTCGTGATAATGATAATGACGGACAATACACAAGTATGTATCTTGCTATGGAATCATATAGATATGCTGTTACAAAAGATCCGGAAGCAAAAGAGAACGCACAAAAAGCTTTTAATGCATTAAAATTTTTACAAACCGTTACAGAGACAGATGGATTTGTTGCTAGAACAGTTATTCCATCCGATTGGAAAAGAATGGCTGATGCTAACAGAACTATTTCTGATCGACAATGGGCTGAAATGCTTCTTAATGAACCAAGGGAAACTAGAATAGAAGAAATGTGGCTGCCAAGTAAAGACGGTAAATGGCTATGGAAGCGAGGAACAAGCAGCGATGAAATCACAGGACATATGTACGGCTATTTCATTTATTATGAACTAATAGCGAAAGGTGCAGAACGAGAAATAGTCAGAGACCATATTTTGAAAATTGTGGATTATATAATTAAAGGTGGATATAACTTAATTGATATTGATGGGAAGAATACAAAGTGGGGAGTATGGGCACCAGAATATCTGAACAACGATCCTGACTGGGCTACCGAAAGGGGAATAAATTCAGTTGAAATATTATCTTATCTTAAATTGGCCTATCATGTAAGTGGTGATGAAAAATATCAACGAGAATTTTACAAATTGTATAAAGATCATAATTATCGTGAGAATATTGTAAATGCAAAAAGTACGATAAAATCATGGATTACTTTCATAGATGATGAACTTCTTGCATTAGCATATCCTGTATTAGTTGAATACGAAACGGATCCAGAAGTAAAAAACCGGGTACTGCAAAGTATTGATCAATGGTATAGTGTCCTTGCGAAAGATGATAATCCATATTTTTATTTTTTGTATAACGGTTTCACAGGGAATAAATTGAACATTGAAAGATCTATCTTTTTACTTCAAGATAATCCGCTTGATTTAATTGGATGGCGAATTGATAATTCCAAAAGAGAAGATTTACATTTAACCAGAGAACCAATTATGGAAGATCTGCAGACAAGTAAATTATTACCACCAAGTGAACGAGCAATTATGAGATGGGATCGTAATCCATGGGTAGCTGATACAGGAGACGGAGGATATTCAGAGAGAGATGGAGTAGCATGGATGCTTGCATATTGGGTTGGACGTTATTACGGATATATAGAATAATAAAATAATGGAGGCAGTTAATGAAAGCAATATTCACGATTTTAATAATTATGTTATTAAATGGATTTTTAATTTCACAGACTAACAGCATGAGAAATTTATATAACTTATCGGAAGCTAAAACAAGATCAATAAGCCCAGAAAACTTTACTGGAGAAAAAGGACGAGGTGGAATGGCAACTTTAGAAGAGGGAAGCGCTGCTAAAGCTGCACGAAAACTTGGACAAGGTTGGAAAGTAAATCCTTATATCAGAATTGAACCAGGTGAAACATTTACTTTAGGTGAAATTGATGGACCGGGAATTGTCAATCACATTTGGATGACTCCAGTGGGTGACTATCGTTTAATGATTTTAAGATTTTATTGGGATAATGAAACTGAGCCATCAATTGAAGTTCCTGTTGGAGACTTTTTTGCAGCTGGTTGGGGAATAATGAATGAGCCGGTAATTAACTCATTGGCTGTTTGTGTTAATCCTCGCAGTGGATTCAATACATACTGGCAAATGCCATTCAGAAAGAAGTGTAAAATTACTATGGAAAATATGAGTGAAAAACAAACAACCGTTTATTATCAAATTGATTACTCACTGGAGAAGATTAAAGAAAACACTCCATACTTCCATGCACAATTTAGACGTGTAAATAAATTACCATTTAAGGAAGTTTATACAATTGTTGATGGAATTAAGGGCAAAGGACAGTATGTAGGGACTTATCTCGCTCATGGAGCCAGAAAGCTTGGATGGTGGGGTGAAGGAGAAATAAAGTTTTATATGGATGGTGATAAGGAATTTCCTACAATTTGCGGAACTGGTGAAGAAGATTATTTTTGCGGGTCTTATGGTTACAACGATAGAGAGGTTGATGGTAAAATGCATTATGATTCATTCAGTAATCAATACACAGGTTTCTATGAGGTTAAAAATTTGGAGATAGAGGGACTTATTGGAATATTTGGACAATACCGATGGCATATTACAGATCCAATAAGATTTGATAAGGATTTAAGAGTTACAATTCAAAGTTTAGGATGGGGACCAGATGGATATTTACCATTAGAGGATGATCTTGCTTCAGTAGCTTATTGGTATCAATTAGAACCTCATAATTCTTTCCCTCAATTACCATCAACAGATAAACTAGTGATTGAGAAAAAAGAGAAATAATAAAATTATAATAATAAATTCATAAAATGGTAAGGTAAAATGAAAGAGACAAATTCAAATCGAAGAAATTTTATTAAAAAAATAGCAGTTGGATCGGCTGCTATTGCTGCTGCTCCTACTATACTAACAGCTAAGGAGAACAGAACAATTAGAATGCAACCTCAAAATCAAATTGAGTTTGATGAAAAAGTATCTGCTAATGATAATATCCAAATTGCTGTTATAGGTGCTGGTGGAATGGGATCGGCGGATGTCAACACGGCATTGAAAATTCCCGGAGTAAAATTAGTTGCAGCATGTGACTTATACGATGCAAGACTTGAAGCAGCAAAAGAACGCTGGGGTAAGGATATTTACACGACAAATGATTATCTGGAAATATTGGATAGAAAGGATATTGATGCTGTGATTATAGGTACTCCGGATCACTGGCATCAGAAAATATCTGTCGATGCAATGAACAGCGGCAAACATGCTTACTGTGAAAAACCAATGGTTCATGCAATTGAAGAAGGTTACGATGTTATTAAAGCACAAAAGAAAAATAAAGTAGTTTACGAAGTTGGCAGCCAAGGCTTAAGTTCTGTGGGAAATGAAAAAGCAAAAGAGTTGTTAGCAGATGGAGCTATTGGAGAACTTAACTTTGCTGAAGGTTTTTGGGCACGGAATTCACCTGAAGGAGCCTGGCAATATACAATCCCGGAAGATGCTTCAAAAGATACTGTTGATTGGAAACGATTCTTAAAAGACTATGACTATATTCCATTTGATCCGGTCAGATTTTTTAGATGGAGAAATTATCTTGATTATGGAACAGGAATGGCAGGTGATTTGTTTGTCCATCTTTTCTCCAGTTTACATTTTGTTACTTCTTCAGTAGGACCGCAAAAAATAGCGGCTATGGGTGGATTAAGGTTTTGGGAAGATGGACGTGAAGTTCCTGATGTACTAGTAGGGATGTTTGACTATCCTGAAACGAAGCAACATCCGGGTTTTGATCTCTCTCTGAGATGTAATTTTGTCGATGGTACTTCAGGTACAACATATTTACGACTTGTTGGAAGTGATGGTTCGATGGATGTTATGTGGGATAAAGTGGTTTTACGTACTAATGAAAAGAACGAACCTCAAGATGCATTCCTAAAGGGAAAGGCAGCAGAAGGAGAACCTAAGATTGCTCCACGGAAAAAAATGCTTCCTCCCAGGGAATTGGTTTATCAAGTAGAAGAAGGATATAGAGGAGCACATTACGATCATCATGCAAATTTCTATAATGCAATAAGAACTGGTAAAACAGTTGTAGAAGATGCTATATTCGGATTGCGTGCATGTGCACCCGCATTGGCTTGCAATAATAGTTACTTTAATAATGAATTTATTAATTGGGATCCCCAAAAGATGGAATTAAAATAAAGGAGATTGAGATGAATAAAAGTAATATGATAAGTTTAATAGTTCTTGTTTTTCTAACTGCTCTTATTGGATGTAAGAATGTGGAGAAGCCAACAATTAAGAGTGATCACAAAACACCAAACACTCTCACTGAGGAAGAAAAATCAGAGGGTTGGCAGCTTCTTTTTGATGGAAAGACAACAGACGGGTGGCATAAATTCAATGACGGAAAGATCAACGGTGGTTGGATCGTAGAAAATGGAGAACTTGTTGCACTTGGGAAAGGTGGAGATATAGGAGGTGATATCGTTTCAGATAAAGACTTCACAGATTTTGATCTTAAATTGGAATGGAAAATATCTCCGGAGGGAAACAGCGGAATATTTTATGGCGTTGTTGAAGGAGAACAATATGAAGCCCTTTATAATACTGGCCCTGAATATCAATTAATTGATGATATCGGTTTCCCAAGTAAATTGGAAGAATGGCAAAAGGCAGGTGCAAATTATGCAATGCACCTTTCTGATAATGATAAAAAGAAGTTAAAAAAGGTTGGTGAGTGGAACACAAGCAGAATTGTTGTAAAAGATTCTCTAGTTCAGCATTATCTAAATGGTGAGAAGATCATTGAATTCAAACGATGGACAAAGGATTGGTATAAACGTAAAGCAGCAGGAAAATGGAAAGATACAAAAGATTACGGACGCATGACGACAGGTGAAATTGGATTACAAGATCATGGTAATAAAATATGGTTTAGAAACATTAAAATTAAATCACTTTAATAAAAAGGAATGAATAAAATGAAAATAACAATGAATGTAATATTTTTATTCCTTTTCATGGTGAGCATTAGTTCTTGCAGCTCAAAAGATAGTGTAAAGAGCAGTGAGAAGATTAGTCTATTTAATGGAAAGGATTTAAGCGGTTGGACTATACACGGAACAGAAAAGTGGTATGTAGAAAATGGTGAACTGATATGCGAAAGTGGACCCGATAAGGAATATGGGTATTTAAGCACAAGTGAAAAATTCAAAAATTTTGAATTGTCGCTTGAGTTTAAGCAAAATGCAGAAGGAAATAGCGGGGTGTTTTTTAGATCATCAATCGAAGGTGTGAAAATAAGTGGATGGCAAGTTGAAGTTGCCCCTCCTGATCATGATACTGGAGGTATTTACGAATCTTACGGCAGAGGATGGTTAGTAAGAATTCCTGATGAAAAGGAAAGTATTCTAAAAATGGGAGAATGGAATAACTTGAAAATCCGTGTAGTTGACGATAATGTAAAGACATGGTTGAATGGTGAAGCAATGGTGAATTTTACTGATGAAAAAATTGGAGAAGGTTACGGTTTTATTGCTCTACAAATACATAGTGGAGGTGGAATTAAGATACAATGGAGAAATTTGGAATTGAAGAAATTATAGTCTTCGAAATCATTCGAATTAGTTTTACTAAAAAAATATACGAATTATATGAGAATGCCATTTAAATTTTTACGTTTAACAAAAAAAACTATATTCTATTTTATTTTTTTGTTTGCTATCCACATCCTAATAGTAAGCTGTAAAATAAATAACGCAAATAGTTACGATGTTGTAGTTTATGGTGGAACATCTGCAGGTGTCATTGCAGCTGTAAAATCAGCTAGGATGGGAAAATCTGTAGTTTTAATTGAACCAGGTAAACATCTTGGCGGATTAACTTCTGGTGGACTTGGTGCCACAGATATTGGAAATAAAAGAGCCATCGGAGGAATGTCGAGAGAATTTTACAAGCGAGTATTTGCTTATTATAATCCTACTTCAGATTCAATTGGAACAATGTGGACTTTTGAACCGCATGTAGCGGAAAGTATATTTAATGATATGATAAATGAAGAGGGAATTCCTGTCTATTATGAGGAGCGATTAAATTTAATATCTGGTGTTAAAAAAAATGGAACAATTATAACTAAAATAAAAATGGAATCAGGTCTTTCTTTTCAAGGAAATATGTTTATTGATGCTACCTATGAAGGGGACCTAATGGCAAAAGCTAGGATCTCATACACAGTAGGTCGTGAAGGAAATGAAGTTTATAATGAAACATTAAACGGAGTTCAGACAAAACAAGCAATATATCATCAGTTTAAAAATAGGGTAGATCCTTATATTATATCAGGTAATCCAGAAAGTGGTTTACTTCCCGGTATTCAAAATGATGGTGGACCAGGGGAAGAAGGAAGTGGTGATGATCGAGTCCAGGCATACTGTTTTAGGATGTGTTTAACTGATACAAAGGAAAATCAAATCCCTTTTCCCAAACCTGACAATTACAATCCGTTACGCTACGAACTACTTCTTAGATATATTAACACTGGTGTTTTTGATGTGATGAATTTGAGTAAAAGTATGCCTAATAATAAAACAGATACTAATAATAAAGGAGCTTTTGCAACTGATAATATTGGAATGAATTATAAATATCCAGATGGTGATTATAGAACACGAGAAAAAATTATTAAGGAACATGAAGATTATCAGAAAGGATTGATGTGGTTTTTAGCTAATGATCAACGAGTGCCGAAATATGTTCGTGAGGAAATGAATCGTTGGGGTTTACCAAAGGATGAATTCACGGATAACAACAACTGGCCTCATCAACTATACATTCGTGAAGGACGAAGAATGGTTTCGGATTATGTAATGACACAACACAATTGTGAAGGGTTGTTAGTAGCTGAAGATCCTATCGGATTAGCAGCATATACCATGGATTCACATAATGTACAGCGATATGTAGATGAAGAGGGATATGTTAGGAATGAAGGTGATGTACAAGTAGGTGGTTTTCTACCTTATCCAATATCGTTCCGTTCTATTGTTCCCAAATATGATGAATGTACCAATATCCTTGTCCCAGTCTGTCTTTCAGCCTCACACATTGCTTTTGGTTCGATCCGCATGGAGCCGGTATTTATGTTGCTTGGAGAATCGGCAGCAATAGCAGCAATACAAGCAATAGATTCTAGAAAAGAAATACAGAATATAGATTATTCAAAGCTGCAAAAAGAATTATTAAAAGTAAAACAAGTTCTAGAATGGAAAAATGAGGGATAAAATATTAGTTAATTCTTTGATTCAAAAACATGAATGGTATTTAGTACAAATAACTTTTGTTGAAATAATGAAGGATTGAAAATGAACCGACGAAAATTTATTCATACTACATCAATAGCCGGAGCGGCAGTTGCATCAGGACTTTCAGTAAGTTGTTCTGAGGAAAAAAAAGGATATCAAAATGGAAAAAGTCAATGGCCAATATGTTTAAATGCTAGTACAATTCGTCCTACTCCTCTTGAAGAAAAAATTAATACAGCTAGTAAAGCTGGATACGATGCAATAGAGCCATGGATTGGCGATCTTGAAAAGTATGAGGCCGAAGGTGGAAATTTAAAAGATCTTGGTGCGAAAATAAAGGATATGGGTCTGTTGGTTCCAAATATAATTGGTCTGTGGGATTGTATGCCAATGGATGATCAAGTATTTAAAGATTCACTTCCAGCCACAAGAGAAAGGATGCGTAGATCAGCAGATATTGGGTCAAAGCATGTTGCTGCTATTCCGGTGCCGGATAGAGAAGATTTTGATGTAGAAACCGGGATCCGTAGATATAAAGAACTTCTAAAGATTGGTCGGGAAGAATATGGAATAATCGTAGCATTTGAATTCGTTGGATTTTTTAAGGGGATTCATAGATTTGGAGAAGCTGCAGGTATTGCGATTGATGCAAATGATGAAGATGCATGCTTAATTATGGACACGTTTCATCTATACCGTGGCGGAAGTGGATTTAACAGTATCAAACATATTAATCCAAATTTTATTGCAGATTTTCATTGGAACGATGTTCCAGATTCACCACCGAGAGAAGAACTTGGTGACAAACATCGTATTTATCCCGGTGATGGGATTCTGCCTTTAGTCCAACTCCTAAAGGATTTGAAATCAATTAATTATACAGGACCATTATCATTGGAACTTTTTAATAGGGAGCACTGGAAACAGAATCCATTGGATGTTGCAAAGACCGGATTGAATAAAATTATGAAACTGATAGAACAAGCAGAAGTCTTATAAGTAATTAGCCATGAAAAGAAAAACAACAAAAATATTGCTTTATATAACTGCTGTTCTTTCATTTGTTCAATGCACTCAGCATACAAACACGGATGATCTTTCTTGGCCTTATACAAAGCCGGAGAATAAACCTGGGACATATTGGTGGTGGATGGGGAGCGCAGTCGATAAAGAAAATCTCACTTTTAATCTAAAAACCTTATCTGATGCGGGCATAGGGAATGTTCATATAATACCAATTTATGGAGTAAAAGGCGAGGAAGAGAAATATATTGATTTTCTTAGCCCTAAATGGATGAACATGCTTGATTATACGGTAAATAAAGCAGAAAAACTTAAGATGAATGTGGACATGAGTACAACAACCGGCTGGCCGTTTGGCGGTTCACATGTAACATCACAATATGCTGCATCAAAAATTGTTTATGAAATTATAACTGTTCCAGAAGGAGAAAAAATAAGCAAACAATTTAATCCGCAAAACCTTGAAACAATAATTGCATATGATGATAGTAATCATAGTATAGATCTTTTGGATAAGTTAGAAGAGGATGGAAAATTAAATTGGACTGCTCCCAAAGGTGAATGGAGAATATATATCCTTAATAAAGAAGGGACCGGACAAAAAGTTAAACGAGCAGCACCCGGAAATGTTGGATTGGTATTGGATCCATTTTCCGTGGATGGATTAAAATATTATTTTGAGAGATACGATACAGCGTTTACAGATTACAAGGGGATAAATCTCCGAGCACAATACCATGATTCTTATGAATACTATCATGCAAATTGGACAAATGAATTTTTCAAAATATTTCAAACGAAAAATGGTTATGATCTTCGAAACTATTTACCTGCATTATTAGATACTAATTACACAAACATTCGAATAAAAGCAGATTATCGCCGTACTTTGTCAAATCTACATATAGAGTATATTGAAACATGGAATAAATGGTCGAATGAAAAGGGGTGGATAACACGTAACCAAGCACATGGTGCCCCAGCTAATCTGCTTGATCTCTATGCAGCTTCCAACATTCCTGAGACAGAAACTTTCGGATCAAGAAAATTTGATATCCCTGGAATTAGGTATATTGAAGAAAACAATTCCGAAAGTGAACCGCCTAATCCTTTAATATTAAAATTTGCTTCATCGGCTGCACATGTAACTGGTAAACCTCTAATTGCATCAGAAACCGGGACATGGCTTCGTGATCATTATAAAGCTGCATTGTCACAAGTGAAGCCAGAGATTGATGAACTTTTTTTCTGCGGGATAAATCATATATTTTATCATGGCAACGCATATTCACCTAAAGATGCACCTTGGCCGGGATGGATATTTTATGCTTCTACTCATTTTGAAAAAGAGAATGCATTTTGGAAGGATTTCACCGAATTAAATAAATATGTTACAAGGTGTCAATCAATTTTACAATCTGGGAAACCCTCAAATGATATACTTTTATATTGGCCTATTGAGGACCTTTATCATTCTTATCCAGAACTTCTAATCAAACTCTTCAACGTTCATAAAATTGATTGGTTTCTCAGTTCGCAATTTGGAGAATTAGCGATAGATCTTGAAGAAAAGGGTTACAGTTTTGATTATATATCAGATAAGCAGCTTCAAAATGTTGAGTATAAAGGGAGAAGTGTAATTACTGGTGGAAACTCTTACAAAACAATTCTAATTCCAAAAACTGGATATATACCTTTGAACACTTTGGAGCAATTAAAAAAGTTAGTTGCTAACGGTGCAGTAATTATCTTTCATGATTCACTTCCAAGGGATGTTCCTGGGTTTGCACACTTGGAGAAACGTAGAACAAAGCTGAAAAAATCTCTATCCGAATTGAAATTTAAATCTATCAATAAAAATGATTTGCAGAAAGCGGAATTCGGGAAAGGGTATTTTCTGCTAAGCAACGATGTAAACTCCGCTCTTAATTATGCAAGTATTAAGGAAGAAAAGATTGTTGCAGAAGGAATAAATTATATTCGGCGAAAACATGAGAAAGGATATTTTTATTTTCTTACAAATCTTTCAAATAAAAAATTAAATTCATGGATACCATTAAGTGTGAATTTTAAGTCTGCTGTAATTTATGATCCTCGTTTTGAGGAGAAAATTGGTATTGCAGCCACAAGACAGAATAAAGAAAATTCAGAAATATATTTGCAGCTACAATCTGGTGAATCTTACATTGTTAAAACTTATGATGATGAATATATTGAGGGTAATGCTTGGAAATATCTAAATACTATTAGTGAACCACTTGAAATCAAAGGTGAATGGAAAATTGAGTTTATTGAAGGTGGCCCTAAAAAACCATCTTCATATACCACTAAAGATTTAAAATCATGGACTGAAAATAATGATCCTGCGGCAGAAAGTTTTGCAGGTACCGGGAGATATACTATCACATTTAGCTTGCCTAATGTTCATGCGGATGAATGGCTTTTAGATTTAGGCAAAGTTTGTGAAAGCGCAAGAGTTAAATTAAATGACAAAGAAATAGGAACACTCTGGAGTTTCCCATTCAATATCCAAGTTGGGAAATATTTAAAACAGGGTGATAATATTCTAGAAATTGAAGTAACAAATCTTTCAGCAAATCGCATCCGTGATTTGGATAAAAGAAAAATAGATTGGAGAAAGTTTTTCTTTGTGGATGTAAATTATAAAAAATTTGATGCTAGCAATTGGCCTATTATGGATTCAGGACTTATAGGACCTGTCAAATTGATTCCAGTTAATTATCTTACTTTTTAAAGAAGCTATTTGAATTGAATTTATTATAGAGGTAGTAAATAAAGAAATATCTAATTAAAAATGAAAGGATAAAACAATGCATCTAAGTATCTTCAGAAAGATTGTAATCTTGGTTCTAGTAATTACAAGCATAGGATGTGAACAGCATAAAAATTCAGATGAATTGAAACCGAATTCTTCTAAAAGATTAATTTCCCGCACATATAGTTCTGGATTTGAATTGTCACATGATACATACAATGGTCTATCAACAGCAAGTGATGGTAAAATATATTATGTGCAATCGTCCGAATCCTATAAGATTGGGGCACAAATGTATTGCTACGATCCGGTAACTGACACAATCAAGCATTTGGGTGATCTTACCGAAGCGTGTGGTGAAAAGGAATCAAAAACAATAGTTCAAGGTAAAACTCATACGAACTTTTATGAGAAAAATAGCAAATTATATTTCTCTACTCATCTGGGATACTACAGTATAATTGATGGTATGGAGAAAATTGGCGTACCTCCAGCCGGATATAAACCATATCCCGGAGGTCACTTTTTATCCTATAACATTACCACTGAAAAATTTGAAAATCTTGCTACCGAACCTCATGGTGAAGGAATTATTACCATGAACATGGATATTAAGAGGGGGCGTCTTTATGGAATAACATGGCCTACCGGTTACTTTATATACTATGATCTTGCTAAAGATGAACTAAAAGACATGGGTAAAATTTCGAAAGATGGAGAGAATGGAAAAGGGGATAATTATCGAGTTGTCTGCCGTTCCATTGTAATAGACCCAAGAGACGGTTCAGCATATTTTACTAATGGTGACGGAGATATATTGAGATATAACTTTAGAACAGATTCTATTGAAACTATTGAAGGTGTTGATATGAAGAAGGACTATTTCGGACTTTACGATGTAAATTCACCTGGGCATATGGCTTACAACTGGAGACAAACAATTTGGTATGAGCCTGAAAATGTTGTTTATGGTGTTCACGGAAATTCCGGTTATCTTTTTCGATTTGATCCCAGTGTACCTAAGGTGGAAATTGTTGATCGCATAACATCAGAACCCTCAAAGAGAAGTGGAATGTTCGACCAGTTCAGCTTCGGATATCTCGGTTTTACGCTTGGTCCGGATGGACATACTCTATATTATTTAACAGGTGGACCAGTCTATGTTGACGGTAAGCGAGTGCGTGGGAAAAGTGAAACGGCTGCCGGAGAAGTGAAAGGACTAGAGAATCTTCACCTAATTACATACGTCATTCCAAACAAAAAATATGCAGATAATGGCCCAATCTTTTTTGCGGATGGAGAAAGACCGACTTGGGTTAATTCGATTGCAGTAGGAAATGATGGAACAGTTTATACACAAGCGAGAATACCAGAACATGAGCGAACACGAATCGATCTTATAAGTATTTCTGGTTCGTTTTATACGTATCAAAATTGCCTGGATTGAAAATAGAATATCAGAATAGATTTATGTATAACTGTGATAAAAAGGAGAATGATCATGAAAGACAAATCAATGTCCCGCCGTACCTTCATCAATAAAACGTCAATGAGTATTGCCGGTACAGCTATTGCTGGCGGTATGAGTATTCCGACTTTTGCAAAAAGTATTAAAAGCAGTAAAGAACCAGCAATTTTAGGTGGATCTGTTATTCATAAAAACGAATGGCCCAAATGGCCGATATGGAATCCGAAGACAGATGAAAAAAAGATAATAAAAGTACTTCAAAGCGGCGTATGGTCGAGAAATAAAGTCGTAGCTGAGTTTGAAAATAAATGGGCTGATATCCTTGGCGCGAAACGATCTATTTTAACAACTAATGGAACACATGCACTCATAACCTCATTAAAAATGCTTGGTATTGGGCCGGGAGATGAAGTACTTACGACTCCATATACTTTTATTGCTACTATTGATGCAATTCTATTGAGCAATGCGATGCCGGTTTTTGTGGATGTCGATCCTGAAACATATCAAATAGATCCATCAAAGATTGAAGAAAAAATCACTTCAAAAACAAAAGCTATTTTACCTGTTCATATTCTTGGTCTACCTGCAGATATGGGAAAAATAATGGAAATAGCACGAAAACATGATTTGAAAGTTATTGAAGATGCATGTCAGGCTCACTTGGCTGAAATCAATGGGAAAAAGGTTGGAACATTTGGTCATGCAGGTTGCTTCAGTTTTCAAAATTCAAAGAATCTGGCAATTGGAGAAGGGGGAGCTATTGTTAGTGATGATGATGATTTTATGGACCATGCTTTTTCGTTTCATAATTTTGGAAGACCATATGGAAATATGGTTGGCGATGTTTCTGGTCAATATGTTATGGTTGGAACAAAGTGTCGATCGACTGAATATCAAGCAGCGATTGGACTTGTACAGCTTTCACGTTTAGAAGAGCAAACTGAACTACGAAATCAAAATGCTGAATATTTAAAATCTCAAATACAAAGTCTTCCTGGCATTATCCCGTATAACCTCTACAAAGATGTTACAAGGGCAACTTATCACCTTTTCCCATTTACGTATAAAACAGAACAGTTCCAAGATCTCCCCCGGGATAAATTTCTAAAGTCATTAAAAGCTGAAGGAATTCCGTGTTCGGGTGGATATACTCCATTAAATACGATGCCTTATTTGAAAGATGCACTTTCCTCAAAAGTATTTCAAGCTGTATATTCAAAAGAAGAATTGGATTTCGATAATTATGTCGAAAAGAATAAATGCCCTGTAAATGATCAAATGTGTGAAGAGATGGTTTGGCTTCCGCAGAATGTATTGCTAGGTACAAAAAAGGATATGGATGATATTGCTGAAGCAATTTCGAAAATTCACAAATATGCGAGTGAAATAAAAAGCAAATTATAGTTAATAATAAATATAATTGGAGTTAGAATAATGAATCAAGTTATATTTGAAAAAAGATATATTTTATTGATAGTACTTTTCATTGTATCAATATTGAGTAGTAGTTATACGGCTTATTATGCTCAAAGTGATTCATGGCAGGCTGGTGTTGCAAGGGTTGATATAACACCAAAGGATTCACTTTGGATGGGAGGTTATGCTTCAAGGGATCATACTGCTGAGGGAACGCTGCACAAACTCTGGTCTAAAGCTTTAGCTGTAGTAGATAAAAATGGTAACAGAGGTGTAATTGTAACTAATGACATTCTTGGATTTCCTAAAGATATTTCTGATAATATTAAGGAGCGATGCAAGAAGGAATATCAACTTGAAAAACCTCAAATTATTCTCAGTAGTTCACATACTCACTCAGGTCCTGCTGTACGAAATAACCTTGATCTTGTTTATCCTCTTTCAGAAGATCATATTAAAGACATTGAAAATTATTCTATTGAATTGGAAAATAGAATTGTAGACTTGATTGGAAAGGCGCTTGAAAATCTGATCTCCGTTCAGCTATTCAGTGATAATGGTGTTGCTCGGTTTCAAATAAATCGGCGAAATAATAATGCAAGAACATTATCAGTACAGACTGACCTAAACGGTCCTAATGATTATGCTGTACCAGTTCTAGAGGTGCGAAAAATGAATGAGGAGTTATATACAACGCTTTTTGGTTATGCATGTCATCCAACTGTGTTGAATTCATATAAATGGTCTGGAGATTATCCGGGTTTTGCACAATTGGCATTAGAAGAAAAGTATTCTGAAGCAACAGCCATGTTCTTCCAAGGCTGTGGTGCTGATCAAAATCCACTTCCACGTCGTTCGGTTTCTCTTGCAAAACAATATGGTCAAGAATTGGCTGCTGCTGTAGAAAGGATTATTGAAGATGAATCAGATCCAATTTCCGCAGAATTAAAAACAGGTTATACTGAAGTAGAAATATTTTTTTCTTCACCTCCTAAAATTGAGACATTAGAAGAATTAGCTGCTGATACTACATTATATAGCTATCAGCAAAAATGGGTAAAGCAAATGCTCAGCAAAATTAAAGATGGTGAACAAATACCAAAATCTTATCCCTACCCGATTCAAATATGGAAACTTGGCAGCCAAACAATTATTGCATTAGGAGGAGAGGTTGTTATTGATTATGCAATTAAATTGAAACGGATTTTTGGTAATGATATTTTTGTTATGGGTTATTGTAATGATGTCATGGGCTATATTCCCACTACGCGAGTTTTACGAGAAGGAGGTTATGAAAGTAGACAAGCACAAATGGTGTATGGATTACCCAGTACATGGAAGGCAGATATTGAAGTGCGAATATTACAATCGGTTATCGATTTAGCAAAAAAGATTGGGATTGAGATACTTGAGCCACAACTATTTTCAAATTAATTGGACTTTATTATTTTATCAATCTGTTCTACCACATTCATAAGTCTTTTAGTAAACATTTTTGCATCATTATAACTTGGATTTTTCTGATGCCAGGAATTCCATAGATCTTGTAATTCAGAAATTACTTGAATGTCCTTTATGTTGCTGTATTCTTTTAAAAACTGCTTAACTGCTGTAGGCTTGTGATTTACATATATACCTTTTGATTCGAGTGAAAGTTTTACAAGAGTCATACTTTCCCAAATAGTTGTAAAAGCAAGAAAATCTCCACTTATAATTGGTTCTACTCCTACTGGTTTTCTCATCACAGATTTGATGTATTCTTTTTCACTTCCAGCTGAAATTTTTACCAGTTCTTTCAAATTATTAAAAAAGCTAATCCATTTATCTTTTGCTTCTCTAACAAGGATCTTTTTTATACCGGTTTTATTTGGGTAAAGATCAGAAGTGATTTTCCCCTCATCATATGCCTTATCAGCTAATAATAAAAGTTCATCAAGATGTACTGATTCTACTTTATCAGAAGAAAACTTGTCCATTGCTTTTTTTATTCTACCCATTGACATTGAATGGTTAACAAGACTGTATATGAATAATGGACGATTTGGATTTGCATCAATAAAATCTTTAATTACTTGATAGACATCGTCACCACGATGTATACCTTCACCGCAAAACAGATAAGGTTTACCCTGACCTAATTCATGATCCTCAAAAGCTGATTCACCCATACCTCTAACAAAACCAATAGAATTGGGTAAGTATGTTTGTAATTGATCATAAAAATCGGGAATCTCAACTTCCTGCCACCAGTCTCTATCATTCCAGTTTGTCATGTGTACAGTAGTCAATCCGCATTTGTTCATATAATCGTCTGTGATTTTTAAAAACTTAGAAGGATCAGGATGTAAATATGGATATGTATATGTTGCTCCAGCCGGACCAGCTACAAAATAATCTGTCGGTTTTAAGTTCTCCATGTAGTATTTAACAGTACCTGGCATTAGATCATATGCTAATGGTAAAAATCCCCAGTTGTATTTGAAATTTCCCCAAGCAGAATCAGCCCAATCCTTTGCAACATGATTATTCATAAACCAAGCTGCATCACCATCTGTAGCCATGAAAGCGATATATACCTTATCCTCAACTTTAAGATTATCTTTATCAATTGATCTTTGTGAAAATTTATATCCTTCAGGAAGTTGAATACTTGAATGAACTGTTAGATTAGGTGTATTAAGTGAACACATTCCAAAATGTCCAAATTCTGAAGCCAGTCCAATTGCTTCATGCTCTTTATCACGAACACAATGCCAGCCCATAACTAATGCTCCTTCTTCAACCGAGCTATATATCTTACGAAGAAGATTATAATCAGCTTTGTCTCGTTCAGAAGAAGAAAGATCAAATGAAAAAATTTTATGTGCCATAACGTAATCTTTATTTCGAACGGTTGATGTGGGCCAATGAGGATAGTGAACACAGAGATTTGCCAATAATTTCTGATTGCATTTAGGAAGTAATTCCTCCATTGCATTTCTATAGATCTCTATTCTATCTAATTCATCATCTTTTATCTCTTGCTTTTTGTTTAAGCCAATTTCGCGCATTAGCTCTTCCTGATCAGGTGATACTGGCAGCAGGTTTTCTAATGTCCCAATTGTTGTTGCAATATTTAGAGAGTGAGGATTTTCTGGATGATAAATTATATATCCATCAATATCTTTTGAAAAGAGTTTTAATAGTTCATTTATATTAGAAACTTTTTCATTTGGAATGTTAAAAGTATCTTCATAATAGTCTAACCAAAACTGGTCTTGTTTTGTCTCAACAAAATATATTCTTGTATCTTTACGATTGATCAATCCTTGAAAACTTGCGAGCATATTTCTTAGTTCCCAACTCATATTTGGTTGAATATCAAGTACAAATAGTTTTGATGGGACTGATCCGCCAGGCATTATCCTTTCAGTTTGATTTTTACAATCATCATGACATCCCCAAATAGATAAAATTCCAAGGAGGATAATGGGTAAATACATTAAAGATATTTTTTTATAAGAAAGTTTTTGTCTAAATACATTCAATAATTGTTCTTGAGAAATAACCATTTTTATATCTCCCTTTACTTATTCAAAATGTAGTTATGTAAAAACTATAAATTTGCTTTTCCTTGCTTCGTTTTCCGCCAAAGATAGAATGTTAGTGGGGCACTACTCAATAGTTTTATTATCAAAACAATCCTGTTCCACTAATTCAGATGTTTTTGAATGTGGGATCACAATTTTATTGAGCCAATTTACAAATTCTATTTGTCTAATTGAATCTGAAAGTACATCTTCATCAATTCCATATTTCCAGCGTAGATCTTTCCTTGAATTATCACTATAAATCATTTCCAAATCTTCAACATATTTCATCAAATCTTCGTGGCTTTTAAAATAGTTCTGCTTAATTAATTTTTCTTCTCTTGCAATTATTAATCTGGCTACTTCATGAAGATCGTATTCTGGATGATATTGAGGACTCCAAAAAATCCCTTTTTTATATTTTACAGAAACAGCTTGAACTCGTGTAAATTCGTTTGAGGCAAGCCATTCACCACCTTCAGGAAGTTTTGTAATCTCATCATCATGACTAATGAAACCATCAAATACTGGTGGTTTTCCTTCGTACATTGGATGTTGAAGTCCCTCTGGAGTAAGATGAATTTTTCTTGCCAATCCGATCTCTCTTCCCTTTGGATTTGGTTTTACCTCTCCACCCGCAGCGTATACTGCAATTTGTGCAGCCCAGCAGCTTCCAAACTGAGGAACTCCCACCTCATAAGCTATCTTACAGAAATCTACCATTTTAGTAACTCGTTCATCGTGATCATGGTACACTGTCAAATTACATCCAGGCCAAAGAACACCATCATATTCTTTGATTTCATCATTATTTGGAAGCTCAACTCCGGGATCGCTTGAATAAAAAATATCAAATTTAGCATCCGGCATATTTTGAAGAAGCAATTTTGCATAAAGTTCACCCGCTGTAGTCATACCTACTTCATCAAATTGATCACGACTTGGTTTTGGATAACCGTCAACTATAATAAAGTTCAATTGTTTCATAAATTATTTATCCCCCAAATTATTAACTATGATTTGTAATTCACTATAATCTTTAAAAAATGCATCTGCTCGATTTCTATCACTTCCACGATCGAGAGCAGCAAGACAAAGAATTGATTTCATTCCCATTTTTTCTGGACCGAGAATATCGTTATGTTCTCTATCACCAATATGAACTATTTCATTGAAATCAACTCCCAAGCCTTCTTTAGCAGCATTAAAAACACACTCATGAGGTTTTGAACATCCGACTTCATCCGAAAAAACAAATGTGGAAAAGTATTGGAGCAATCCTTCATCTTCAAGCAGTTTTCTCAATGATCTTCCAGGACTAAAGATTGCATCAGAAATTACAGCTAGTTTATAATTTTTACTTAACGTTTTAATCGCTTCATGAACCCCGGGAACAAAATCGGGACGGAATTCCAATTCCATCTCTTCGTGAAGTCTTACTAATTCAGCTAATTCATCTTCAAGCAGAGTGACACCAATTCCTTTCAACACCATTTCGAGTCTTTCTTTGACACTCCAGGTTATATGCTGATCGTGCCAGACCTTTCTGAATGCAGCATCTTGTGCATCATAAGCGGCATTTACAATTTCCTGTGGAACTTGCTGATGTTTATCTACGAATTGTTTAACAAGCTTTCTTCTTTCAACTGCTTTGGTTGGTCTACCTGCAGCTTTTCTCTTGGGTTCATCAGAGTCATCAATAAAAACAGTATCCCAAAGATCAAATGTTATTGCCTTGATCATAATTCTGTATTTCCTTTCTACAATAAATTTTCGATTATTTGTTTTACATCACCTTTAAGTACCGGTTTAGGATTAAGCGGACGGCAAGGATCGTCCATGGCATATTCTTCAATATCTTCAATATCTTCCGCTTTAATTCCGATCTCTTTTAAATCTGTTGGCATTCCCACTTTTTTCAACCATTTTTCAATTTCAGAAATAACAGCTAATGCATCATTTTCTGTACCGAACATACTTCCTAAAGCAGCCATTTTTTTATTTACTTTTTCATTTGAAATATTGTACTTCATAACTTCAACAAGCACAGCTGCGTTTGCGAGTCCATGATGAGTATCGTAGAATACACTTAATGCATGAGCAATTGAATGATTTATTCCAAGTCCTTTCTGAAAAGCTGTTGCGCCCATAGCAGAAGCCATTAGCATCTCTCCACGAGCAGCTACGTCATTTCCGTCATCTACCACTATCGGTAAATATTTAAAGCATCGGTAAATACCTTCCTTAGCTAATCCATCGGCAAACGGATGAAATACATCCATAATATAAGCTTCTAGATTATGAACAAACGCATCAACACCAGTAGCGGCAGTTAATTTAGGTGGAAGCGATAAAGTAATCTCCGGATCAAGTACTGCAATATCCGGCATCATCTTAGGAGAGAAAATAATTGTTTTCTTATTAGTTGATGCAACTGTAATAACACTACTTCGGCCAACTTCACTTCCGGTTCCTGCAGTTGTTGGAATTGCATAGAAGGGAGGCATTTCATTTACAATATATTTGTCACCACCTTTTGTATCATCCAGCATCTCTAATGGTTCGTCATGCACTGCTGTTACTTTGATAGTTTTACCAACATCAATTGGGGAACCACCTCCAAGAGATACGATAAACTCACATTTATTTTCATTAAATACTTTTGTTCCATCAATAACATTTTGCTCAGTTGGATTAGAAACTACGTTGCTATAGCTATATATCTCTATTCCTGCATTAGAAAAGAGGTTTCTTAATTTATCAGCTAATCCAACTTTTTCAATTCCTTGATCTGTGACAAGTAGACCTTTTGTAAAACCCTGCTCTTTTATAATTTCGGGTAGATCAGCTAAAGCACCAGGACCATATTCCATTCTTGTGGGAAAACTGTATGAGTGTCTTAATAATGGCATTATATTTCTCCTAATTAAATTTTAATATAAACTTGTTGCTAATTGGTTTTTGGAACTTCAGTTGGCTAAGTCATTGCGATCCCGACTTGTCGGGAGAAGCAATCTGTCAATAAATAGATTACTTCACCCATCAAAAAACGTTGGATTCTTAATGACGATAAACCCTTAAATCAATGTTTAACCTTTAAATGATAAGATTTTGGCCTGGTTAAGTGTTCGTATCCCACTTTAGATAATGAACAACCTCTACCAGAATCTTTAACGCCAACCCAAGCGAGATGAGGATCTAGATAATCGCATCTGTTCATAAACCAAGTTCCAGTATTAACTTTATCACCAATTTTAATTGCGTCATCTTCACTTTCTGTCCAGATTGATGCAGTTAATCCGAATGGGCTATCATTCATTAATTTTAGTGCTTCACCATCGTCTTTAACTTTCATTATACCAACTACAGGTCCGAAACTCTCTTCGTACATAACATCCATGCTATGATCAACATCTACTAAAACTTGTGGTGCTAAGTAGTTTGTATCCTCTTTTGCTTCAGGAAATAGAGACTCATCAATCATTGCTTTGGCACCAGCATCTACTGCATCTTTAATATGTTTTCTTACCAAATCAGCACCACTTCTTTTAGCTACCGGTCCAAGAGTTGTTTCAGGGTCTAAGGGATTTCCTAATTTATATTTTTTTGTAAGTTCAACAAAACCTTCAATAAATTTGTCGTAAACAGATTCGTGAACGTAAATCCGCTCAATTCCGCAACAAGATTGACCCGAATTAAAGAATGCACCATCCACTAAATTTTCAACAGCATAATCTAAATCAACATCAGAACGAACATATGCTGGGTCTTTTCCGCCAAGCTCTAATCCTACACCAATAAATCTTTTTGCAGCAACTTTTTGAATTTGATATCCACCACTTACTGAACCGGTAAATGCAACAAAGCTAACGCGTTTATCTTCAATAACATTTGCTGTATCCGCATGTGATAGATGCAAATATTGGAAAAGACCCTCTGGAAGTCCAGCTTCTTTGAAAGCATCGGCGAAACGTTCAGCAATTAAAGGTGTTTGGGCTGAGTGTCTTAAAATAACGGCATTACCAGCCAAAAGAGCTGGGACAACACTATTGATTGCAATGAGGGATGGATAGTTCCACGCAGGAACAACAAATACAATTCCTAAGGGTTCTCTTTTAATATATCGGTTAAAACCTTCTTTTTTCTCTACAAGAACATCAACTAACGAAGATTCTGCTAGTTCAACCATGCCTCGTGCGCGTTCGATAGTTCCGTTAACTTCGAAAGGAGAATAAGAAATTGGACGACCCATTTGATGAGTTAATTCTTCACTAATTTGTTCTTTGTTTTTTTCAAACGCTTCAATGAATTTATTTATATATCCAATTCTCTCTGAAATTGGTATTTCTTTCCATTCATTTTGTGATTTTGTTGCAGATGCTAACGCGGCATCAATATCTTTTTGGGTGTGCATTGCACATTCATAATAGATACTTCCGTCAATTGGAGAAATTACTTTTAAATTCTGTGACATTTAATTATTCCTTTTTTAGCTAAAGATGTTGATATTAATCGATTGTATAGATAAATATACTAAAAGTCGCAATACCAACTGAATGTAATAAAACATGTATAATATGCTACATAAAATTATTAACTATGTGTACCAATGTCAATAATTAATAAGGTTGAAATAGAAAAAAGGAGTTATCAATTATCTTTCAAAATTGAATTAATCCCGACAAGATCTGGAAGATATTAATTTTAGAATAATGAGAGTTTTTCAGTTATATGTTATTGAAATTATTGATTTTAACACTATAGTAATGAAAAAGCAAATAAATTAATAGCCATATAAAGTACAACATCAATTTTGTATATTAACAATATTTTTAGTTTTGATCAAAATTCTAAATCATCTAACTTAGAGTTTAATTGTTACATAAAAATTTTATTTATAAAAATCTTATAGTATAATGAATAGAAAAAACTTATTGAGCTTTTTAACTTTAACGTTTTTGGTTATAAGTATTGCTTGTAACTCTAATAATAATCATATGCTAAATAAAATCGATATTATTGCTGATTCATTAAAAATAAAAGGCTACAAGTTAGTTTGGAATGATGAATTTAACTTAGACGGGAAACCGGATACAAGTAAATGGGGTTATGACATTGGTGGACATGGATGGGGTAACAATGAATTTCAATATTATACTCATGATTCCGTAAATGTAAGAGTAAAAGACAGTAAATTGGAAATAGAGGCTCATTATTATGAAGATCGGGAAATAAAATATACTTCTGCAAAAATAATTACCAAAAAGAAAGGTGATTGGAAATATGGGCGTGTGGAAGTAAAAGCAAAACTGCCCACTGGCATTGGAACATGGCCCGCAATCTGGATGTTACCAACAGATCGTGAATATGGCAGCTGGCCATCAAGCGGTGAAATTGATATTATGGAACATGTTGGATATGACCCTAATGTGATTCATGGAACTGTACATACCGAAGCATTTAATCATTTAATAGGATCCCAAGTTGGAGATCAACTCACAATTCCTACATCAATGACAGGATTTCACATCTATGCGATTGAATGGTATAAAAATAGAATTGACTTTTTTGTAGATGATAATAAATATTTTACATTCCCTAATCATAATAAATCTTATCGCGAGTGGCCTTTCGATAAAAGATTTTATCTGATAATGAACATAGCAATTGGCGGTAACTGGGGAGGTGTTCAAGGTGTGGATAATTCCATATTCCCGACCAAAATGGTTATTGACTATGTTAGAGTTTATGCAAGAACAACACAATAGAAAACCGGCTGAACAATTATCCTCTATAAAAGAATTAAATATATACCAGAAGCCAGAGCCGCGCCAATTATAGGGCCAACAATAGGAATCCAAGAATATCTCCAGTCACTATTGCGTTTTTGTGGAATGGGTAGTATTGAATGCATTATCCTTGGGCCCAAATCTCTTGCTGGATTAATTGCATATCCTGTTGTCCCCCCAAGAGAAAGACCAATGGCAAAAACGAGAAAAGCAACAGGGAGTGCATCTAATGAACCAATTCCAACTTCTGGAGCGGCAATAAATAGAACACCAAAAACCAAAACAAAAGTTCCAATAATCTCTGACAGGAGATTATTAAACGTTGATCGAATTTCAGGACTGGTACAAAAACAAGCCATTTTTAGTTCTTCATTTTCAGTGATTTCAAAGTGCTTTTTGTAATGCATCCATACAATAAATGCCCCCAAACTAGCGCCAAGCAGTTGTCCTATAATATAAATTGGTACATCTGCCCATGGAAACTTCCCTACCATTGCCAAACCAATAGTAACCGCTGGATTAATATGTGCCCCACTAATTGCTCCCATACTAAACACCGCTACAAATACCGCCATTCCCCATCCAAAAGTAATAACTATCCACCCACCAGCGCTTCCCTTTGTGTTTTTCAAAACTACGTTTGCTACTACACCATTGCCTAGAATAATTAAAAGCATAGTTCCAATAACTTCGCCTATAAAAGGAGTCATTCCATTCTCCACTTTAATTTAGTATATAGTTTTTTGCTAATTGAGATAATTTATTACTTTTTTATTTTAACCAGTTATTTGATCTTCCAACAGCTTTATTCCAGTTATTCAGTAACCCTTCTGTTTGTGTCGAAGACATTTGAGGTTCAAATTTTTTGTCAATCTCCCATTGGTCGGAAATATCATTATATCCATCCCAATAACCTACTGCCAGTCCAGCAAGATAAGCAACACCTAATGCAGTCGTTTCAGAAATCTTTGGACGCACAATTGGAATCCCAAGTAAATCTGATTGAAACTGCATTAGAAGATTATTAGCAGTAGCACCACCATCAACACGTAATTCGGTTACTTTGATCCCGGAATCTGATTCCATTGCTTTTAGTACATCTACGGTTTGAAATGCAATTGCTTCAAGTGCAGCACGCGCAATATGCCCCGATGTTGTTCCGCGAGTAAGTCCGGAGATTGATCCTCGTGCGAATTGATCCCAGTGGGGGGCACCTAATCCGGCAAAAGCTGGGACAAGATAAACTCCACCATTATCATCAACTGAATTTGCTAATTCCTCTACTTCTTCAGAAGACTTAATAATCCCAAGCCCATCCCTTAGCCATTGAACAACAGCACCGGCAATAAAAATACTCCCCTCTAAGGCATATGTAATTTTACCATCAACTTCCCATGCAATTGTAGTGAGTAGATTGTTTTTGGATGCAATTGGTTTGTCACCAGTATTAAAAACTAAAAATCCTCCGGTTCCATAAGTGTTTTTTAACATTCCCGGGTTTGTACACATCTGTCCAAATAATGCTGATTGCTGATCTCCTGCAATTCCAGCAATTGGAATTGGCACATTGAATAGGGAGGCTGATATTTCAGCATATATTTCACTAGATGATCTTACTTCGGGTAAAAGTGATTTCGGAATATCCAAAAGTTTGAGAATTTCATCGTCCCATTCTTTTTTATGTATATTGAAAAGTAATGTTCTGCTGGCATTTGTCACGTCTGTAATATGTTTTTCCCCATCAGTTAATTTCCAGACAAGCCAGCTATCAATTGTTCCAAAGGCAAGTTTTCCTTCCTCTGCTTTTTTTCTGGCGCCATCAACATTATCTAAGATCCATTTTATTTTTGTTCCGGAAAAATAAGCATCCAACAAAAGACCAGTTTTTTCTTTGATGATACTTTCGAATCCTTTTTCCTTCAGTGCAGAACAAAATTCTGATGTTCGACGATCCTGCCACACAATAGCATTATGAATAGGATTACCAGTGTCACGGTCCCAAATTACTGTAGTTTCCCTCTGGTTTGTAATTCCTATTGCAGCTATAGACTCGGCATTTAAACCCGCTTTTGTTATTGCCTCTGTAATTACACCAGCTTGAGACGACCATATTTCGTTTGCATCGTGTTCAACCCAGCCGGGATTAGGATAAAATTGAGTAAATTCCTTTTGAGCAACCGATTTAATCTTTCCTTTCTTATCAAAAATAATGGCTCTAGAACTTGTTGTTCCTTGATCTACAGCTAGAATAAATTTTTCCACGATATCCCTTTTAATTACTTACGTAAAATAATAGATAAATCTTCACTTCATAACCTGTTGGACACATCAACCGATTATTAAGTAATGAACTTAATGCTTTGTAAGGAGCTTTTCCATTAAAAGTTATAAAAGTTTTTCTATTCATCCAATATTTTGATAGGTCTGTGGCATATGAAAAAGTGTAACTGACTTTAACTTCTTTATTCTAGTTTAAATCTCCTTTGTATCTCTTAGGAGTCTTTGAATAACCCGATTTGTCATTCTGAATTTATTTCAGAATCTTTAATTTAGTATGTATTCTAACATATAGATGCTGATCCCGAAAGCTTTCGGGACAGCATGACGTTATAATTAAGGCTATTCAAAGCCTCCTCTTAGAATATACTCAAAAACTATCCAATGAGTTATGACATATCAAATTTGATTTCTAGATAAGAAATTTCGAAGTGATAATTTTAATGAAGGAACTAAATCTTAAACAAAAATAAAATTTATTTGACAATAAAGATGAAAACGCTTAACTTGGTATAGATGTATAGACAACTATACATCTATGTAAATATACGTATTGTCCTATTTAGCTTGATTAAAAATAAATTATTCTCATTATTGATGGAGAATTGATGATTAGAAAAGTTACTGTTTTATTTTTTACAATTATTATTTTAACTGCTAATTTATTTGCTGGAGTTACTGGAAAAATAACAGGTACAATAAAAGATGCTGATACCGATGAACCTCTCATTGGTGCGAATGTTATTTTGGAGGGGACTACTTTTGGTAGTTCAACAGATTTAGATGGCAGTTTTTTTATTCTAAATATTCCTCCTGGAAAGTATAACCTCATTGTTTCATATATAGGATTTCAAAAACAAACAATTACAGAAATTGAAGTTTTTTCTGATAGAACTACAAAGCAAGATATATTTCTAAGGAGTGTATCAATTTCAACTGACGAAGTTGTTATTTCTGGAAAACGCCCACCTATAGAAATGGATAGAACAAATACAGCTGCATATATCTCATCTGAACAAATAAATAATCTGCCGGTTCAAGAAGTTGTTGAAGTACTGCAATTACAAGCAGGTGTTGTAAAAGGTTCGGACGGGAAAATTCATATCCGTGGTGGAAGAAGCGGTGAAGTTACATATTTGATTGATGGAGTTTCTGTTACAGACCAATTTCGGGGTGGAAGTTCAGTTGGTATGGAGAACAACTGGGTTCAAGAAATGCAAGTTATTAGTGGTACTTTTAACGCAGAATATGGGCAAGCTCAGTCCGGTGTAGTTAATATTGTTACTAAAGAGGGTAAATCAAAATTTGGAGGAAGTGCATCAATAGCTGCTGGAGATTATGTTACTAAACATGATGAAATTTTTATGAATAATAATAATCTTAAATTAAACGAAATAGATGCTTCACTAAATTTACAAGGACCAATTCCACTTATTCCAAGGACATCTTTTTATACATCTGTAAGGTACCATGATAGAGAAGGTTGGTTATACGGCCAAAGAAAAACAAGAATTGAGGATACTGTCCCAATTCAGGCATACATTCTTGAAGCAGAAAAAAATCAGAGTGATGTTGAAAGAATAGTGGGAATAGAGGTTCCTGACTCACTTCAAACCGGAGATGGAGAATTTGTCCCACTTAATCCATTACAAAAAATATCATTCTATGGAAAACTATCAACTAAACTATTGAATAATCTGACGCTTCGATATTCTTTGTTTTATAACACAAGTGAATATAAAAGCTACAGCGATTATAGAAGGTATGCTCCAGATGGTGTTAAAACAAGTTATAATGATAACTTCAATCATATTCTAAGTTTTAATCATGTTCTTTCAACAAGTACATTTTACATTTTAAACTTTACATATTACAATCAAAGAATACAAAGTTATTTATTTGAAAATATGCTCGACCCAAAATATCAGGGAACACCCCATTCTGATCAAGGTTTTGCTTTTGGTGGTACAAACAATTCGAGATCAGATATTACTAATTCAGCACTTACTCTAAAATTTGATTTAACAAGTCAAGTCAATAAATTTAACCAGGTAAAACTGGGTGGTGTTGCCAGAAAGCATACATTAGATTATTTAACCGCCACAACTATTGCTGACGGACCAGTTTACGAAGACCCGGTGTTAAGAATTCCCGCTGCTAACACTTCGCGCTATAATGTATATGTAAATGAACCTCTTGAAGCAGCTTTTTATGTGCAAGATAAATTAGAACTAGACGAATTAATAGTTAATGCTGGTGTACGGTTCGATTATTGGGATCCTAATACAAAAGTTCCTGTTAATCCTAGAGCAACAACAGACCCTAATAATGGTGTAAGACTTGATACTGGATTTGAAGATGCAGAAACTCAATTTGATATAAGTCCTCGGTTTGGTCTAGCTTATCCAATCTCTACTGATGGAGTTGTCCATGTATCGTATGGTCACTTTTATCAGTTACCTAAGTTCTCAGCGATTTATGCAAATTCTGAGTTTGAGGTGGATCTTGGAGGGTTAAATACAATTATGGGTAATGCAGATCTGAAACCTGAACAAACTGTGAATTATGAGCTTGGATTACAGCAAACATTAGGCAGCGCTCTCAGTTTTGATCTTACGATGTTTTATAAAGATATCAAAAATCTATTGAGTCAAGAAATTATAAATACTGAAGATAAAAAGGTATATGCTCATTATATAAACAGAGATTATGGAAATGTTAAAGGTATTACCTTTGCATTAAAAACTGTAAATATGGAATATTTCTTTGCTTCATTGGATTATACATATCAAGTTGCAAAGGGAAATGCTTCAGACCCAAATTCTGTATTCACAAATTTTCAATCAAATCCACCGAAAGAGAGTGAAAAACAAGTTATTCCATTAAATTGGGATCAGACTCACACATTAAATACTTCGTTTTATGTTGGTGATTATACAAATTGGTCACTTGGATTGATAGCCAGATTTGCATCCGGGCAGCCGTATACTCCAACAAATCCCAGCAGCGCACTAACAGAACAGTTTCAAAATAGTGAACTAAAGCCGAGTATTTTTAATATTGATTTAAACTTTTATAAAAACTTTAATTTTTCAAGCTATAATTTTCAGTTATTTGTAAAAGTCTTTAATTTATTGGATGCTTTGAACTCAAGATATGTTTATTCAAGCACTGGAGGCTCGGATGCTCCATATCGTTCATATATTACTCAAGAACAAGTAAGTAATAATCCAAACTTTTCATTATCCGAAATTGATAATCGTCCTGATTATTATTTAGAACCGCGACGAATATTACTAGGTGTTAAATTTGAATTTTAATTATAGGAAATGCATAGATGATTAGGTTTTTAATTTTTAAATTGCTTTTAATCATAATAACTCTGCCGATTTTAACAATTGGTCAAGAAGAAACTTCTGGGGAAAATAAATTAGCAAAGTTAGCGACTATCCAAGATAGAAGAACAGGTATTCACGATGGGAATCTTGTTTATACTAGATTTTCAAATTTCGGAAATCTTGGAAGCAGATATGAACCGCCAAAAATGGAATGGCCAAAAGGTTCTGGAACTTGGTACGGATATGAATTTATCATGATTGCCGGTGCAGAAGTTATTGATGCTAACGACAAGAAAATTCATATTATGTCTGAAAACTATACTAATCCAGGTTCCTTTGACATTTCTCCAGATGGTACTCATACTTATGGATGGGAACCATTGCCAGGCTATTATAACGATGGTGCAGAGAATATAAACAGTTATCCCGCAATGAGTCATAAACCAGAAACATGGCCAAGTAATTGGATTCATGATTATCCAGGAACCGCTGGTTCAAGGGATGGCTTGTGGAATGGAGAATTTGGAGCATACACGCGTGCAGATCAGGAAAGCTATTATGTAATTGATGATAGAAATAATGACGAGTTTGAGTATTATCCATTTAATGGAAGTTCGGAAGATTCTGCTGGGTTTCCAAACGGAAGAAGAGGCCTTGGATTAGAAGTAAAGGTTCGTGGTTATCAATGGGTACAAGTTGAAGCTGAAGATATATTAATATCCCGTTATGATATAACTAATATAAGTCATCAAGATTTAACCAAGGTTATTTTTGGGATGTATGTTGATCCGGCTGTTGGTGGTGAAGGTGATTCAATGGATGATGATGCTCATTTTGACGAAGAAGATGATATTACATATTGCTGGGATTTGGATGGTATTGATAATAAAGGACGTCCGGGAGTTGGATATTTTGGTTTTGCATTTCTTGAAAGTCCAGGTGATCCTTTAAATGGAATTGATGATGACACTGATGGATTAATTGATGAAGTCCAAAGTAATGATGCTGGTAGTTATATATTTGGACCTATTGGCATTTTTGGTGATCCAAAAGATCACTGGGAAGGAGATGAAGATGGCGATTGGATTAATTATGAAGATATAAATGAGAATGGACAGTGGGACCCTAAAGAAGCAATTAATGATGATGTTGGTTCTGATGGAATTGGTCCTAATGACCAAGATTATATTGGACCAGACTCTGATGGTACTGAAGCTAACGGTAAACCAGATCAAGGGGAACCAAATTTCGGTAAAACTGATAATGATGAATCTGATCAGATTGGACTTACAAGTTTTACATTAAGACCGGCTGGAAATATTAGTTCTGATGAAACTACATGGAATGAGATGATACCTGGATACTTTGGCGGTGTACTTCCTGGTAACATGGCATTTATTTATGGATCCGGTTATTTCTCATTACCTGTTGAGTCAACAAGAAAATTTGCTGTAGCGTGTTTATTTGGGAATGATTATGATGATATAATTAGAAATAAAAGAACAATGCAGAGAATTTATGATGCAGATTATAATTTTACAAAACCGCCACTATTACCCACACTTAAAGCAACAGCACAGGATAAACGAGTTATTTTAACTTGGGATGCTAGAGCAGAGCAATCAATTGACCCAATTTATAAAAAAGATTTTGAAGGTTACTTAATTTATCGTTCTACAGATCCATCATTCAATGATATTAAAAATGTTACGGATTCATATGGCAATCCTATTTTTTGGGAACCAATTGCACAATTTGATTATAAGGATGGATTGAATGGACCACACCCAATAGCTATAGGTGAAACGGGGGCGAACTTTAATTGCGGTTCCGATAACGGTTTAGTTTATAGTTATATTGATGAGAATGTTGAAAATGGTCGAACATACTATTATGCAGTGGTTTCATATGATAAAGGCTATGACATTGATTTTTATGACAGAGGACTTTCAGATCAAGAAAGTTTAGCTCCTGTTGCACCAAGTGAATGTAGTAAAACCATTCAGACAAATCTTGTTGGTGATGTTGTATCAGTTTCAAAGAATTGTGCAGTTGTTGTTCCTAATGCTCCAAGTGCTGGTTATGTAGATCCGCATCTAGCTAATGGAATTACTCATACAGGAATTGCTTCAGGAACTGTTGAGGTTGATGCTATTGTTGCTGATGAAATAAAAGATGGGCATGTGTACCAAGTTTTATTTACTGATACAACATTAAGCAGGTATACTAACAGTATTACTTTATTAGATGCTACAGAAAATAGGATAGTTTATTCAATTGATCATTATGATCCGACATATTTTGAAAGTAAAATTTATGAAGGTCTTAAAATAAATTTAGAAAATGATTCAGTTGCAGTATACTATAAGAATTGGAAAATTGGAAATCCGGAATTTACAGTTGATATTGCACCTCTTGAATCTCCTAAAACAATAGACTTACCTGAAGATTTTGAGATAAGAGTTAAGCATTTTGGGGTTGATACCTCTTTTGCTCCATTAGCATTTCAGCGTGTACCAGTAAACTTTGAAGTTTGGAGTACTACAACAGATCAGAGATATGATTTCTTATTTGACGAAACCATTTACAAAGACAGTATTCTAAATACCGGTGATGAAATTGTTATTGCTAAGGATGCTCAGGGTTTTAAATATAAAACTGGTATGAGACTTAAATTTGGAGCAGACTCAACACTTTTCACTCCAAAAGAAGGGGATGTTTTTGAGTATCAGGTAACTAAACCCTTTAACTCTGATGATATATATGAATTTGTTGCTGTTAGTGCTTTTATAGATGAGCAAAAAGCTAAAGGTGATTTGGAAGATATTCATGTTGTTCCGGATCCTTATGTATCTAGTGCTTCTTGGGAAAAACCACTTTTTTATTCTGCGGGTAGAGGAGAAAGAAGAATTGATTTCGTGAATCTTCCTTCAAAATGTACTATCAGGATTTATACAATCAGCGGAACATTAGTGAAAACTATTGAACGGGATAGTTTTGACGACGTTGGAGCTGAATCTTGGGACTTAACTTCAGAAGATGGTTTAACAGTTTCATTCGGAATGTATATTTATCATGTGGATGCATTTGAGCTTGGCGAAAAGATAGGGAAGTTCGCTTTAATAAAATAATTTTTGATTGGGATATAGGAGTTGTGGATGTTTAAAAATCTACTTCATTTAACAAGCATAATATTGATAACTGTTTCAACAATTATTATGGGACAAGCTGGCGAGGAAGATTTTGCTAGGCTTAATTATTCGGATGATGTTACAAAAACCGGGACATCAGCTGCAAATTTTCTGGAAATTGGAATAGGAGCAACAGCACAAGCACTAGGTGGGGCATATTCATCCTTAGCATCAAATGCTACAGCGTTATATTGGAACCCTGCTGGAATATCTAACCTTACAAAAATTGATATTACTTTGAATCATGCTGTTTGGCTTGCAGATACTAAACATCAATATTTTGGATTGGTTTTTCCTTTTGGTAATGGTATTGCTATTGGAATCAGTTATACTGGGCTTAATTATGGTAGTAAGCGTCCTGTTAGAACAATTATGCAGCCTGATGGAACTGGTGAATTTTATAGTGCAGTAGATATGGCTTTATCCAGTAGTATAGCGATGCAGGTTACCGATCGTTTCTCATTTGGAATTACCGGTAAATATATTGAACAAAAAATATGGCACGAGTCAGCTTCAGCTTTTGCTGTGGATGTTGGAGTATTATACAAAACACAATTAGAAGGTTTAAACATAGGGACAAGTATTTCAAATTTTGGCTCCGATATGAAAATGGATGGGCGCGATTTAGTAAGAGCTTTCGATGCTGATTCAAAAAATTATTCAAATGATAAGCTGAATGTGAGTTTAAAAACAGATTCATTTCCACTACCATTAATTTTTAGGTTTGGACTTTCTTATCAATTTATGATTGGTTCTAGAAATGGTTTTACTTTTGCTGCTGATATGGTTCATCCCAGTAACAACAACATTTATGTGAATTCTGGTTTTGAATTCAATTTTAGTAATTTAATTCAATTGCGATTGGGATATGAATCACTTTTTGATCAAACAAGTGAAAAAGGATTAACAGCCGGATTTGGTATCGTTAATCCTTTTGAAAATACTATTGCTTTTACAATTAACTATGCTTATTCAGATTGGGGAAGACTCGGCTATGTACAACGTTTTTCAGTGAATATTGGGTTTTAATTGATAAATATGTTGATATAAAATGGAAAAGATAAAAGAGAATTATGATATTTTAATTATTGGGGGCGGCATTAATGGTGCTGGTATTGCACTTGATGCTGCATTGCGTGGTTATTCAGTATTGCTTTTAGAAAAGGATGATTTCGGTAGTTATACGACAAGCGGTTCTACTAAACTTATTCATGGTGGACTACGCTATTTAGAGTATATGGAATTTTCACTCGTTCGTGAATCATTAAGAGAAAGGGAAATATTATTACAGAATGCTCCTCATTTAGTTAAACCACTGCAAGTGGATTTCCCTCTATATAAACACAGCGAGCGAGGACCCATAATAATTAAGATGGGTATGATTTTATATGATCTTCTTTCGTATGATAAAAGTATGCCTAATCATAAAGTTATATTTACAAAAAATGGGGTTGGATTATCAGAATTTTATGGCTACTTACATTCAAAAGGATTAAAGGGCATTGCGAGTTATTACGATTGTCAAATTAAATATCCTGAAAAACTATGCCTTGATACAATCCTTGCAGCTGAAAGAGAAGGTGCAGATGTATTAAATTATTCTAAGTTTGTTGGAATGGAATTAGAAAATGGTTTCTACTCTATTAAATTTAATGATTTAATTGAAAATAAAGAATTAGCAACGAAAGCTAAGGTTGTAATAAATACAACGGGACCATTTGTCGATGAAGTAAATAAGCTTGTTTCGGATAAAATTCCAAGGTTAATGGGTGGAACAAAGGGAAGTCATATTTTAATTCGAAAATTTGAAGGTGGACCCGAAAATGGGTTGTATATTGAAGCAATTCAGGATGGCAGACCATTTTTTATCATTCCTTGGGATGAATACTATCTTGTTGGAACTACAGATATATTTTATGATGATGATTTGAACAGAGTAACAGCTACTGAAGATGAAATAAGTTATTTATTAAAAGAATTAAATTATTTTATTAAGACCGAAGACTTCACTCGAGATGATATTCTTTATACATATTCCGGAATTAGACCGTTACCCTATGAACCTAATAAAAGTGAAAGACAAGTTACTCGTAAGCATATTATTCGTGATCATGAGAAAGAGGGACTAAAAAACTATTACTCAATTGTCGGTGGAAAATTGACAACATTCAGAAGTTTAGCTGAAGACACTATCGATTATATTGATAAGAAAAATGGATTAAAAAATGAGTGCAAGACTAAGAATTATAAATTTATTAATGAGAGAGAGAACAATCTAATTATTGAGTTATTAAGTGAGAAATATGAAATTAGTAATGATGTAGTTTCTTCTCTTTATCAGTATTATGGAGATAAACTTGTTGATGTGCTTAAACTCATCGATAACGACAATACATTAAAAGAAAAAATATCTCCCTTTAATATTGATATAAATGCACAAATTGTCTATGCTGTAATAAATGAAAAAGCAAAGACATTGAAAGATATAATTCTCAGAAGAACATCACTCGGAACCCATGAAGATTTGGGATATAATTGTGTTGAGAAAGTTGCTGAAATCGCTGCTGAACTTCTTGCTTGGAGTGAAGAAAGAAAAATCAAAGAAATAGATAATTACAAAAAATCAGTTAAATATTATTATAATATTAATAATAAATTTATTTACGAGAGGAGCGAGACAAATGTTAATACCTGATCAAAAAGATATGGTTCCTAGATATTTTCAGATATTTCAAGATATCTATAATAAGATTGAAGAAGGTGTTTACAATAATGGAGATAAATTGCCCAGTGAAACTGACATGTGTGAATATTATAATGTCAGTCGTGGTACAATCAGAGAAGCACTAAAATCTTTAATTCAGCATGGGCTAATTGTTTCAGAGAGAGGACGGGGAACTTTTGTTACTATTGATAAAATTAAGCAGGATGCAAATCAGTTAATGGGATTTACTGAAGTGATGCAGAAGAATAACAAAGTTGCATCCGGAAAAATTCTTGAAATAAATGTTAAAGATCCAAATCCAGTTGTAAAAAAAATAATGAAATTAAAAGATGATGAGAAAGTAGTTAGAATTATACGTCTTAGATATGGTGACGATAAACCTATGATTATCGAAAGATCATATTTCTCTCATACGATTTTTGAACAACTCTTGCAATATGATCTAGAACAAGAATCAATTTATGAACTTCTCTATAAACACACATCTTTTAGATTAGGTAATGCAGAACAAGATATTGAAGCAGTGATTGCAGGACCAAAAGAGAGTGAATTATTTAAAATTGATATTGGCGCACCTTTACTAATGATGACAAGACTAATCCATCTTAAGGATGGGACACCTTTTGAATATACTAAGGATTTATATAGAGCAGATAAATTGAAATTTACAATACAAACAAAACCTTATGAGGAAAAACATAATAACTTTGCCATTCAACTGAATTACACAAAAATATATACAGATAATGTTGGATAAAAAACAACTATTTATTAACAATTAAAAGGAGTAGCACATGTTAAAGAATTACAAAGCACTTAGAGCTATTATGATAGTTCTCTTTTTCATCATACTAGCACCGCTTGCAACGCAAGCACAGTGGGGCCAAGCGCTTCACTACAAATGGTGGAATCATGACAGGGTAATTGTTCCACAAGCTGCTGATTATTGGCCCTTTGTTGTAAATCAAGGAACTGTAGAAATGTGGTTTAAACCAGATTCTGTATTAAAAGCTGACACTCACGATCCTGATTATACCTATCTTTTTTGTAAAAATATCTCAGGAAATAATGAAGGGGATATGGGAATATCATGGGGAAGAGGTAAAGGTGAATTACAGAATTTTATTCAAGACGGTGCTGCAACCACCAGTGTTTATCCCAGTATAACAGTTTGGGAACCTCGCTGGTATCACGTTGCTTTTGTTTGGGATGTTGATGACAGTATGCGTGTATTTATTGATGGTATTCAACATGAAGCCGTCGCACCATGCCCACCGGTTCATGGAGGAACTCAAGCAATTGTAATTGGTTCCGGTGCAGTTAACTTACTTGATGCTCGTTATGAAACCTTTAGAGGTACAATTGATGAAGTGAGAGTTTCAATGAACGTAAGATATACAGAGGACTTTTCACCACAATCAGCACCATATCAACCAGACGCATATACACTTGCATTATGGCATTTTGATGACGGTACAGGCTTAGTTGCTACGGATGCTACTGGTAATGGTTTTGATGGTATTTTGGGTGATACACTCGTTGCTGGTAATAATGCTCCAGACTGGGTTGAAGTAGAAAGAGATATGCTTATTACTATTAATGAGTTTTTAGCTGATCCTTCAACAGATGATGCTGGCACTCCTGAGATTGAAGGTGATTCCAATGGAGACGGAATACGTGATGCTGCACAAGATGAATTCGTGGAATTATTAAATGTTAGCGGTAGAGATATTGATTTAACAGGATGGCAAGTGGGTGATGATGAAGATATCAGTTTCACATTCCCAGATGGTTACATAATTAAACCTTACGAGTTTGTTACAATATTTGGCGGTGGTGATGTTTCAAATGTTCCCGGATATGATGCTGATTCGTTGAAGACAAGAGCATTCATTTCTGATAGTGTTGGAGTTGGTAATGGATTAGCAAATGGTGGTGATTACATTGTCATTTTATCTCCTGATGGCAGTCATGATATGTATTTAGGATATAACAGCAAGTATGGTGCTGGCGATCCTACTGCTGATGAAGAATTAACAGAAGTTAATTGGATATTTAGAGTTGAAACTGCTACACCTGCAGCTGAAAATAACTCACTTACTCTTAATCCTGATGGTGTTATGGAAGGTGATGACTGGTATTATGAAACATTAGTAGTTACAGATAGTACAGCTGCATTTACACCTAATATGACTGTGGATGGTAAAGAAGCAATAGAATTTGCTTTGAACGTTACTATTGAAGGCTCAGGTGAAGCGATTCAGGATACTACAATGGATTCATATCCAATAGGTACAACAGTCAATTTAGAAGCTGTTCCAGCTGATGGCTGGGTATTTGATGGGTGGTATCTTGACGGTGAGAAAGGCTTTGGAAATCCTTACGGAGTTTTAATCAATAATAATGTAGATTTAACAGTTAAGTTTGTTGAGCAATTCCAAGTTACACCAAAACTAATTTTTAATGAAATTTTACCTGATGTCGCTGGCGATGTTATTAACGGTGATGCTAATGCTGATAGTGTGCGAGATGGTAGTGGTGACGAGTTTGTTGAATTGGTTAATATTTCTGATGAGCCATTTGATTTAACCGGATTCAAACTTGGTGATGATGAAGACCTTAGTTTCACATTCCCGGATGGCTATATTGTTCAACCAAAAAACTTTGTTGTAGTTTTTGGCGGCGGTGATGTTTCAAACGTTCCTGGATATGATGCTGATCCATTACAGACAAGAGTTTTTATTTCAGATAGTGTTGGTGTAGGAAACGGACTTGCAAATGGTGGCGATTTTGTATTATTAATTTCGCCTGATGGTGCATACGATATGTATATGTCATATGAAGGAAAATATAATATCGCTGGACCTACATCCGGTGTGGTTGAGGGAATTGACTTCGAACTACGTTGTGAAACCGATGTAGATGCTAGTGACCCATCAATAACTAGAAATCCTGATGGTGATATTAGTGTCGGTAATCCATTTGTTCACATGACTTCAATTATTGATACAGTTTACTGGACACCTGGACAAACAGTTGATGGCAAAGATGATCTAGTAGTTTCTGTTGATGAAGAAAATTCTCAGTTACCAAATGAGTTTAATCTTTATAATAATTATCCAAATCCATTCAATCCGTCAACAGTTATAAAAGTAGCTCTTCCTTCTGCACAGCATGTTGCTTTAAGAGTTTATAACATTCATGGTGAGTTAGTATCTACTCTAGTTAATAATAATTTATCTGCTGGGTACCATCAATTCACATGGAATGGAACTAACAATAACGGCAGCAGAGTATCATCAGGAATTTATTTCTATCAAGTAATAAGTAATGAGTTCAATCAAGTTAAGAAAATGATGCTAGTGAAATAGTATCCTTTGATATAACTTGAATAATAATGTAATTTAAACCGGTAGACAAACTATAGTCTACCGGTTTTTAAAAAATACAAAGTGTTAAATAAATGAAAAAAAACTTCTTTATTATTCTCATATTATTAATCTTTATTAACATAATTGTTTCTGCTCAAGCAAACTCAGTTTTATTCCGTTTTAATGCAAATCACGATTTTTCTCAGAATATCTCTTCCTCTGTTGAAGTTTATGATGTTGAATTTAACAAGTATGTTGATTCTATTGAAGCAACTGCACGTAATCTATACGGTTGGGGTTATTATGCTCCGATTTATTCTATCTTTCCCAGTGATAGTTCATATTTGAAAAGCATTGAAAAAGTGAGAGTAACTTTTGCCGGCGATCATAAGTTATCCGGAGAAATTTGGTTTAAGACTGAATCTGAAAATGGTTCACTATTTTCGTGGAATGATTCCACTCAAAAACATGGAATAGATCTATATCTGTCCGACAGCAAACTAAAACTTGAAAGAAGATTTTACGATACTACTATTGTATTAACTTCAAACTCAAATATAGAACTAGATGAGTGGACTTATATCGATTGGACAATGAATATTAATTCAAGGGAAGTCATATTATCGTTTTACATAAATGGTAATCTTGATATTTCTGAAACATACACATTAAATTCAGATGTCGGTTTTGCTATTGTAAACTCAATAGTTTTAGTTGGTAAATCAGAATATAAGTCAGAGATACCGAACTATAATGGTATTTTATCTGCTGTAAATTTTAAAAGTTATATTTCTCAAAATGAATACCTAAATACAAAAATTCCATTTGACGGTTCAGAATATTTTGGAATTCCTACATACCACAATTATAACATTGGGACAATGAATGAAGAGGTTGATCAGATTATTTCGTACAATCCAACCGAAATTATGGAGAGTGCAATTGTACCCTATATGGATGATGATTTTATTCCTCAAGGTTTAACTAACTCATATGAGGATAAAGAAAACTACTATGTCTCTCCAATGGTTTATACTTCTTTGTACAACAAAAATGTTGATGGAGTTACTAGAAGGAAAAGATCAATTGTTGTAGAAATGGATCCAAACAATGATTATAAAATCAGAAGGTGTTTTCAACTTGGTAGTGAGCTTAAATATGGGCATAATGGAGGATTAGCTTTTTTCAACAATAAGGTATACGTAGCTTCTGCGAGTAAGATAGAGATTTATGAAATACCAGAATATGATTCATTGGTCGCAAACAATAAATATATTAATTTAACAACTAGCAGTAGTAATCTTTATACTGTCTCTTCAATTGCTTCTTATGTTACATACTACAACGATTCTATCTGGGTTGGGGATTATGCTTTAAATGGAAACGGCTCCATAAAAGGTTATCCGATAGATGAGACGGATGCAGTAATGAATACAGTCACTCCCAAAAAGTATATGATCCCGGATAAAACCCAAGGAGTTGCTTGGATAAATATTGAAGGAAGTGATTACTTAATGATCAGTCTTAGTACTGGTGATGGATATAGCTATATCTACCGCGTTCCACGTTCTGAACTCAGTTCAACACAAATGCCTACACCAGAAAAAGTTTTTATATTTCCGGCTGGCGGAGAGGATTTGTCTTTTGATAAAGAAAATAATTTATACGCTCAATCAGAGTCTGGCGCAAAATATTTTCAAAAACGAACTAATAATCCATGGAACACATTCTACCCGTTTATTTACAAAATTAGTTATGAAACTTTATTTGGAGATATAGTATCTGTGGAGGAGGATTATGGTAAGATTATGAATGATTCTGAGAACATAGTTTCATTGAGTGCATATCCAAATCCTACAAATGCGAATGTAAATATTGTTTTAACTCTAACTAAAAAAGCAAAATATCACCTTAGAATTGTGAATATTCTTGGACAAACAATAAAAAATTGGAGTTTTATCTCAACTGGCAATGGGAAATATAACTACTACTGGAATGCCGATGGTGTTGCCTCGGGAGTTTATTATCTGCAACTTATTGCAGATAAAAATATCTATTCTCATAAAATATTAGTAATGAAATAATTCATTGCTTATGAATAGTACTATTAATAAAATAATCATACCATACATAATTATAATCTTACTATTAAGTAGTTGTTCAAATAGAAGAGAAGATGTAGTTCTTCAAATGGATGAATTTCGACTATCCAAGGAATCATTTATTAAAAGCTATAGTGTTGCTCCTTCCATCTTGATGCAAGGCAATAATCCAAGATTAACCTATTTAAACGCAATAAAAAATGATTATCTAATATCCCAGTATTTAATTTCTCAAGGTTATGGTAAAGATTCCTCATTAAGTAAAACATTACGTTTGTTTCGTCAAGAACTTATTGTGGAAAAAATGTTTAAAGAGGATGTTGATGATAAAATTGTAATTTCTGATAAAGAAATTCGAGATGAGGTATTAAAAGGGGAGCAGCAAGTAAAAGTAAAATATATCTATTCTGAAGATTATGGTGAGGCTCTCCAAATAAAAAATGAATTAACTTCAGGTAAAAGTTTTGAAGAGATTCAAGAATCAAAACTATTGAAACTTGGATTATCAACAAATGCTGGTGAAACGGGCTTTCTTAATTATGGTGAAGTAAATAATGAGATTAATGATGTAATATTTTCTCTTCCTGCCAAAGATATTTCGGATATAATAAAAACGGAGGCTGGCTATTTTATATTAAAAGTTGTTGATGTTAGGCGTTCAATTTTATCAGAATCAGATATTCAAGATCTTTATCCAACCTATAAAAAGATTCTTTACAATAAAAAAATGTATGCGGAATCAAGAGAATATATTAAAAAGTTTCTTGATCCAAAGGGTATTGTTGTAGATGGGAAAGTATTTAAAAAGTTTGTCAATACTTTGTATCCTGTTTATAAACAAAATAAAAGTTCCGATAACATAAAGTTTGAAAAGAACCAAGAGTTTTTTAAAGTAGAGAATCATGAACTCAGCGAAGAATTTCTTGGTGAAAAATTAGTTGTATTTAATGATGGCACCTTTACAGTAGGGAATATACTTTACCATCTTTCCTACTATCCGGTTAGTTTTCCGACAACATCAATTAAAGATTTTGCAGAAAGTTTAAAGAGAAAAATTGGACTTCGCTTACGTGATATATTTTTAGAGAAAGAGGGAATTAAAAGAGGTTACGCTAGTGATTCACTTATTAAGGAAGAAATAGATTTATGGAAGAATCAAATCATTACATATAGGTTTTTACAACATCTATCTGACAGCCTATCTATTGATACTGCTAAAGTAGAAAAAATATCTAATGAAAAATTTAAGGAAGAAGTTTCATTTAACAAAGTTGAACACAAATTTTTGAATAGTTATAAAGATTATATAATATATCAGGAACTTCTGAAAATAGTTGATAAGGAGGAGCCTAATCATAAAATATTTGTCAATAAAGAGATGTTAAATAAAATTAATGTTCCGAAAAAGAAAAACAATTTTGGCGTGGATCTATTTTCTTATAAGATGGGTTTGCCTTATTCAAGATTAGCTTTTGCAGTGCCAAATAGAATATGGGCAGCTGAAAATGTTTGGAATTCAATTATAAAATAAAACAATATAGAGGTTAGTATGAAACATATTGCATATCTATTTTTAATATCATTATTTACAATTACAGCTTGTTCAAAAGAGGAGAATAATATGATAACAAAAAAGAAAAATGTTATGGTCGTTGCGCATAGAGGTGCGTCGGGATATTCTCCAGAAAATACTTTGTCAGCAATGAATAAAGCTATTGAAATGAAGGCAGAAATGAGTGAACTGGATGTTCAAGAAACGGCTGATGGGGAAATAATTTTATTACATGATAAGACCTTAATGAGAACAAGTGGAATAGAAAAGAATATCTGGGAATTAAATTATGATGACTTGAAAGGTATTGATGTAGGTGAATGGTTTTCTGAAGAATATAAAGGTGAACCGATTCCAACTCTGAAAGAAGTCATAGATTTAGTTAGAGGTAAAATGAAATTGAACATAGAATTGAAAGCTAATAAACATGAGAAGATGCTTGCTGAGCGAAGCTTAAAAGTTGTTACAGATAACAATTTTTTAGATCAAGTGGTTTTCACTTCATTTAAGTTTGATGAGATTAGAAAAATTCGTGCTTTAAATAAAGAAGCAAAGGTTGGCTATATATTTGGCAAATTACCTGAGAATGTTGATGTCTTTACAGAGGATGTAGATTTGCTTAGCGCTAAATATAAAATTGTTGACGCTGAATTTATAAAGAAAGCAAAAGCTGCCGGAATGGAAGTTGCTGTTTGGACTGTTAATGAACCTGAAGATATGAAAAGGATGATTGAACTTGGTGTTGATGCGATAATTACGAATTATCCAGATGTTTTAAGGAAAGTCTTAGCTGGAGAGAAATGATGGTGAGTTATTTTCAAAATAAAATAAAAACTATATTCATACTAATAATTGTTTCAGCTTCATTTACTTATGCGCAACATTCAGCATACTGGAATCAAAAAGTAAGTATGTATTCTATTTTACCGAATGAGCCGAAGGAAATAATATTTTTAGGTGATAGCATTACTGATAGATGTGAGTGGTTTGAATTGTTTTCAAATCCTTTTATAAGAAACCGTGGACTTAGCGGCGATAAAACCTCTGGTGTGCTCGACAGATTATCTGAAATTACTGAATCAAAACCTTCTAAAGTCTTTATTATGATTGGAGTGAATGATTTACGGCACGATGTTAGTGATAGTACAATTAAAGCTAACTATGTTAATATTATTGGAAAAATAAAATCAGATTCTCCAGATACAAAAATTATTTTGCAAAGCATTTTACCAGTTAATAACGATATTGGTGATTCAAAAACGACAAACCTGAAAGTAAACAGCTTTAACAATTACATCAAAAATCTAGCTGTAGACTTTAAGATTCCATATGTAGATATTAACACAGAATTACTAAATAGTTCAGGACAATTAGGTGCAAAATATTCAGAAGATGGATTACATATTAATGGTGATGGATATCTAGTTTGGAAATCTGTAATTGAAGAATATGTTAATAATTAGATGAAAGTATTGAATTATTATATATTTACTTTGGTTTTCCTTTTATCGGTTACGGCTAACTTTGCCCAATCAATTAATTTTGTTAAAACCATTGAAGTAGCTGGTAGACAAGGCGTAGCTGTTGATAGTAATTATTATTACGTAAGTGGAAGTAAAGCGTTATATAAATATTCAAAAGAAGGAAAGCTCCTTGCCGCTAATGAAGTTCCGTTTGATCAGTTATCATTAAAGGCAAATCACCTTGGGGATATTGACTATTACAATGGTGAGCTTTTTGCAGGAGTAGAATATTTTGATGATGGAAGTGCATCCAATATTCAGATTGTAATTTATGATGCAGAAACATTGGGGTTTGAGAGGTTCTTTAGTTGGGAACCAGCTTCAGGACAAAAAGAGGTATGCGGAATAGCGGTTGACGTAAAGAATAAAACAGTCTGGATGGCTGATTGGATAAACGGTGCTTACCTCTATAAGTATGATTTGAACTCAGGCAAATATCTTGGCAAACTTCACATCTTTCCAGTACCGGAAAAGCAGCAGGGAATAAAAGTATGGAACGATAAGATCTTTATAACCGCCGATGATGGTGATGCAGAAAATGATGAACCAGATCATCTCTATTCGATTACAATACCGCCACAAAAATCCTTTGCACAAGTTACACTTATTAAGACTTTTAATGATGTTAAGCGTCAAGGTGAAATTGAAGGATTATCAATTGATCCATTAGAGAAGAATTTAATTGTTCATTTTAATAGAGGAACAAGAGTAATAAACGGAATGCCGGTAGGATTTTATCCTGGTTTCACAAAGGAAATTCATGAATTGTATATTTATAAAATTATAAACGAAGGTGAATTATGAAAAAAATAATTTCAACTAAATCTCTCGTTCTCTATCTATTTTTAATAATCGGATTATCAGCGTGTCAAAGTAATACTAACAATAATGATAATGCTTTTAAGCCTATTAAAGGTTTTAGTAAAAGTGCAAACAATCAGTTAGAAGCATTTTTACAAGAGACAAAAAATGAAACTGGAAGAAAAATAGCTGTCTTTGATGGCGATGGTACTGTGCTTGGGCAAACTCCACACTACCTTGCTGATGAAGCGATGTATCAATATGCAGTAGAACATCCAGATAAAAATCCAGAGATATTTCAGGAAATGATAAAGCAGTCAAATGTTTCAATTCCTTATGTGCAGAATCGTGTAAAGTATATTGCTGGATTGTCTTTACAGGAGTATAGAGATCTCGGAGAGAAATATTTTAATAAATATTATTCAAATAAGATTTATGAACCGATGCGAAGTTTGATCTCAACACTTAAAAAAAATGGTTTTGAAATTTGGATAATTACTGCTTCACCAGAAGGGATGTATCAACAATTTTTGAGCAAGGCGCTCGAAATTCCGATTACCCACATAGTTGGAATTAAATCCACAATAAAAGATGGAATAATTACAGACGAAATTATTACACCAATTCCGCAAGACCACGGTAAAAAATGGGCAATAGAATCGTTTGTTCAAGATGTCCCATTATTCGTTGCCGGTAATAGTCGTGGAGATAAAGAGATGATTGAATTCAGTAAGGGATTGAAGATGATTGTAAATCCAGATGAACACATTGCACCTGACCAAACTGAAAGTATTGCAGATTATGCTAAAAAGAACAACTGGCTTGTTGTGAAAATAAATGATGTTCCTGATAAAGATTTCCCATCAATCTCATCCAAAAAATTTGGTATTAGATTGAATAAAACTCACGAAGTAAAAAATTAGTTTTCTTATGGAGTAAACATGTTTTCAAAAATCTTAAATTGGTTTAAACCTGATCATGCAATAGAACGTGTTCCGCAAGGGCAAGTTGATAAATTATACAAAACTAATCGCAAACGTGTTCTAGAATCTACTTTCCTTGGGTACGCAATGTTTTACCTTGTGCGGAACAATCTATCTACTGTAGCTAAAGACATTGAAGGAGCACTCGGATACGATTACAACATGATCGGGAATATTCTCGCTCTTTCCGCTATAGCCTACGGGCTTGGCAAGTTTCTTAACGGCTCACTCTCCGATAGAAGTAATCCGCGCAAGTTTATGGCTTTCGGACTTCTCTTAACCGGTTTATTAAACTTTGCTTTTGGAAGTGTACAGAGCTATAGCGTACATCTATTTTTATGGACGCTGAATGGATTTGTCCAAGGTATGGGCTGGCCTCCGTGTGGAAGATCTATTGGGCATTGGTACAGTATTAAAGAACGAGGTACTGTCTTTGCTATTTGGAATGTTGCTCATAACATTGGCGGAGGTCTTGCCGGAATTCTTGCAGCATATGCCACGATACAATTTGGAGGATGGCATGCTGCCTTTTATGTGCCCGGAACAATTGCTTTGATCGGTTCAGTATATTTGTTTAAACGCTTACGAGACACACCGCAATCCATAGGCTTACCTCCAATTGAAGAATATACAAACACCTATGCAGAGGGAGAAGAGGATAAAGGCAGCAGAGAGAAAGAATTAAGTACTAAAGAATTGTTTATTAATCACATTTTAAAAAATAAATTTTTATGGCTATTCGCAATAGCAAATCTTTTCGTTTACATAGTTCGTTATAGTATGCTCGATTGGGGGCCGACTTATCTTCGAGAAGTTAAAAATGCAACATTAGAGGGTGGCGGAATTGCAATCTTAGTTTTAGAGTTCGGAGGAATTCCATCAACAATATTAATGGGCTGGCTTTCCGATAAAGTTGGAGGAAGAAGGGGAATGGTCTCACTGCTCTGCATGATCCCAATCTTTTTTGCGTTTCTCGTGATTTATCTTAACCCACCCGGAAATTTGTGGATAGATATGACAATGCTCGCCGTTGTAGGATTTTTCGTTTATCCACCGGTGATGTTACTAGGAGTTGCTGCTCTGGATCTGACATCCAAAAAAGCTGTCGGAACAGCAGCCGGATTTGTTGGATTATTCGGTTACATCGGTCGTACCATACAAGCAAAAGGTTTTGGCTGGATGGCAGATTATTTTGGTGAACTATATGGTAAACAAACGAGTTGGGATATAATAATTCTATCAATTCTAGGTAGTACAGTCATTGCAATTTTATTGCTTGCATTTACTTGGAAAATAAAGCCACGTGCTTAAATAGAATGATACATTCTCAAATAATTGCTGCAACTG
>JBDLIN010000004.1:0-44824 GCA_039714835.1 Bacteroidota bacterium
AGAGTTCTGTCAATGATTATCTCGGAGAATTCGAATCCTTCGCTTTTTAAAATAGAAAGCATTTTGTTTTGCACAGGATGGAATGTCTCTTCAGGAAATGATAAAGTACCAAGTCCATCTTGATTACTAACCATAACAAGTTCATAGTCCAATTCAGAGGCGATTTTTCCAAGCGTTGAAATTACTTTTGGGTAGAATTCAAGCTTCTCCAGGGAGTCTATTTGTTTATCTTCTGGTTCGAGAATTATTGTTCCATCTCTGTCAATGAATAAAACCTTTTTCATCTTTCTGCTCCATAACTTTTAAGCGCTTCAATTAAATTTCTGTTTTCTTCTTCTGTTCCAACTGTAAACCTTAAGCATTCTTTACAATGGATCATATTTGAACGATTTCGGACTATAATATTTTTGGATAAAAGATAATTGTAAATATCTACTGCGCCATTAACTTTTGCTAAAAGGAAATTAGCATCAGACGGAAACACTTTTTTTACATAATCCAATGAATTCAATCCATTTAATAACTTATCTCTTTCAGATTTTAATATTTTAACAAAATTATCCTTATCTGCTTCATGTTCTAATGCTTTAAGTATTAAACTTTGACTAACGCCATTAACATTATATGGATATTTGATTTTATTAAGCACAGCAATAATGTCTTTATGTGCAAATGCCATCCCTACTCTAAGATTAGCTAATCCCCAAGCTTTAGAAAAGGTTTGAAGAACAACTAGATTACTATAATTCATCAATTCAGTGATCCAACTTTTCCTTTCAGCAAAATCAATATATGCTTCATCAATAATTACAAGTCCATTAAACAATTCGAGAATCGAAATTATTGGATCTTTGTCTAAAATATTACCGCTTGGGTTATTGGGTGAACAAATAAATATTAATTTAGTCTTTTCATTGACGGAGGACTTTACAGATTCAGTGGAAATATTAAATCCCTCATTAAGCGGAGTTTCAATTACATCAACATTATTAATATCAGCAGCAACTTTATACATTCCATAAGTTGGTGGCATAATTAAAATATTATCTGCTCCAGGTTCGCAAAATGCTCTAATTAACAGATCGATTGCTTCATCACTACCATTACCAATGAAAATATTTTGAATGTTTAAATTTTTAATCTTGGATAACTTTTCTTTAACTTTTATCTGCAACGGATCAGGATAACGATTATAATCTCCTTCAGGGACAGAACCAATTGAATTTTCATTTGCATCCAAGAATGTGCCTATGCTACCACTGTATTCATCCCTTGCTGAAGAGTATGGTTTTAAATCCTTAATATTATTACGAAGCAAATTTTGAATATTAATCATCGCTTTTCTCCATTCTAATACTCACAGCTAATTTATGTGCATCAAGTCCTTCAGATTCTGCCATCAGTTCAATTGTATTTCCTATGCTTGCAAGTCCGCTCTTAGTTAATTTCTGAAATGTAATATTCTTCATGAAACTATCTAACGAAACACCACTATAGACAGACGCATATCCATTTGTCGGTAATGTATGATTGGTGCCGGAAGCATAATCACCAGCAGATTCAGGAGAATAATTGCCAAGAAAAACTGATCCGGCATTAATTACATTTTCTGCAATCACTTCTGCATTGTTAACTGAAAGAATTAAATGTTCTGGAGCATATTTATTCGATATACTCATTGCATCATCAATTGTATCAACAAGTATGATCATACTATTTGAGAGAGAGTTCTGAATAAATTCCTTTCTTGGTAATAGTTTCGTAAAGGATTCTATTTCCAATTGAACTGAGTTTATCAAGTCATTAGATGTTGTTATTAAAATAACTTGACTATCCGACCCATGTTCTGCTTGAGATAGCAGATCGGTTGCCACGAATTTCGGATCTGCTGATTCATCAGCAATAACTAATACTTCAGAAGGACCAGCAGGCATATCAATAGCTGTCCCGATTGAGTTAACATATTGTTTAGCCGCTGTAACCCATTGATTCCCTGGTCCAAAGATTTTATCAACTTTGGGAATTGAGTCTGTCCCTTTTGCCATAGCTGCAATTGCCTGTGCTCCTCCGACTTTATATACATTTGTAATTCCAAGAACGTTTGCTGTATACAAAATGTAAGGTGAAACTTTACCATTCTTAAGAGGGGGAGTGGTAACTATTATTTCTTTACATCCAGCAATTTTAGCTGGGATACCAAGCATTAATAAAGATGAAAATAATGGAGAAGTTCCTCCAGGGATATACAACCCCACTCTTTCTATTGGGACACTCTTTCTCCAGCAAATGATGCCTTCAGAAACTGTAATTTTTTTAACATCTAATTTTTGGGAGCTATGAAACTGATAAATATTTTGCGAGGCAATTTCTATTGCATCTTTTAATTCTTGTGAAATTTTTAATTCTGCTTCTTTGAATTCGGAATCATCAACTTTAAGACTCTGTAATTCAACACCATCAAATTTTTTAGTGAAGTCAATTAAAGCTTTGTCACCTTTATCCACAACAGAATTGATAATTGGAATTACTTTTTCCCTAATATCATCAATATCTTGGATTGGTCTCTTAATTATTTTTTCAACTTCAGAGTTATCTGGGTATTTATAAATTTTCATGACTAATTGAAATTATTATACAATCATTTTTTCGATTGGTACAACAAGAATTCCTTGTGCACCAGCACTTTTCAGATTTTCAATTCTTTCCCAAAAATCATCTTCTTCAATTACTGTATGAATCGAACTCCACCCATCAATTGCTAGGGGAAGTATTGTCGGGCTTTTAATTCCCGGTAAAAGTGAGATGATAGTATCTAATGTTTCATTAGGTGCATTAAGCAGTATATATTTATTATTCTTAGCAAGATTAACCGATCGGATTCGAAATAAAATTTTCTCCAACAAATCGTTTTTTTCGCCAGATAGATTTTTGCTTGCTACTAATACCGCTTCAGATTTGATTATCTGCTCAACCTCCTTTAATCCGTTACTGATGAGAGTACTGCCGGTGCTTACAACATCAAATATAGCATCTGCAAGATTTATATTTGGTGTTATTTCCACTGCGCCGCTGATTTTGTGAATACTTGCAGCAATGTTATTATCGGATAAAAACTTTTGCAAGATTATTGGATAAGTTGTAGCAATATTTTTTCCTTCTAAATCATTAATAGAATCATATTTAACTTCTTTAGGAACTGCAATGGATAATCGGCATTTCCCAAATCCCAATTTCTCAATTGTATTTAAATCTTTGTTACTTTCGAGAATAACATTTTCTCCAACAATTCCTATGTCTGCAACACCATCTTGAACATATTCCGGAATATCATCGTCACGTATGAATAGAACCTCCAGATCAAAATTTTGTGCTTTAACCAATAATTGCTTCGAGTAATTTTCGATTCTTATTCCTGCTGCTTTTAACAGGTCAAGTGATTTTTCAGAAAGGCGTCCGCTTTTCTGAATTGCCAAGCGCAGTGTTATATTTTTCATTTAATTCTCCTTTAAAATAAAAAACCCCGACTAATAGCCGGGGTATAAAAATTTTGCAATTATTTACAATTCACCGGCTCTTCAATAAAGAAGAATGATGATGTAAATGAGCACTTAATATTTGGATATTTATATTTTTCATTTTAAGTAATGTAATAATACTGAACTTAGAGTGAATAATGCAAAAAAAACTTAATAATTGTATTTTTCAAACACAAAACTGCAAAAATATCCAAGATAATGTATAGGTATGCAGCATGGGGCTGGTAAAATAATTATTTATGCATAAATATGTTGACAACTCAAAAATCTCTTCATACGTTAACACCATGAAATTAAAATTTCTACATATTATCATCGAAAATAAACAAAACAAGCTATACTTGCGTCCTCGCCGCCGTCGTCCCCTTTCGGGGTAATCATAATCTATTTTAAAAAATAGCATATATAAAAAATTTTAAACTAAAAAAGGTAATAAATGATTTCAGTAGGAGTCATAGGCGGCACCGGTTATACGGGAAAATATTTAATAGAATACTTAAAACAACATCCAGAGATATCTGAATATACAATTTATGCAAGCAGCAGCGCTGGTAGAAAACTGCTTGATATATTCCCAGAATTATTGGGATTGATTGAGAATCAGACTATTCAATCAGCAAATAATATTTCGTTAGATCATGATCTCTATTTCATTTCCCTTCCTCATGGAGAATCTTTGAATTTTGTCCCTGCGATTTTAGCTAACGGAAAGAAAGTAATTGATCTTGGTGGAGATTATAGATTAGACAGCAAGGAACTTTATAGTGAATGGTATGGCTTTGACCATAATTCTTCAGAACTACTTAGCGAGAAAATATATGGATTAGCAGATCTATCTGAAATCAATTTATTAAATGCAAATTTTATCGCAAATCCAGGCTGTTATCCGACATCTGTACAATTAGCACTCATTCCATTAATTAAAAACTTCTCAGATGAAATACTTAGTATAAGTACAGTGTCATATTCTGGATCAAGTGGTGCTGGGAAAAAACCTAAGAGTGAATTATTGTTGTCAGAATTAGATGGGAATGTAAAAGCTTATAACGTTAATAAACATAGACATCAACCAGAGATTGTTCAGGAGTTGAAAAAATGTGGTTTAAATTCTCCTTTTGCATTTACAACACATTTACTTCCAATAGCAAGAGGAATTTATTCAACATCAACAGTACATCTCAAAAATGCATTAGATGAAGAGAAAATTGTTCAGAAATATAATGAAGAATATTCTGAGTCAACTTTTGTAAGGATAAGAAAAACTCCTCCTGAAATAAAATGGGTTGTAGATACAAACTTCTGCGATATAAATATTTCTATAGATAAAAAAACTGTAATCATTACATCAACAATTGATAATCTCATTAAAGGGGCATCAGGACAAGCAATACAGAATATGAATAAAATGTATGGATGGGATGAATCTTTAGGCATACTAAACATAAATGTAGATCAAAAGGTAAAGGTATATTAACAATGTTCACTTATATTGAAAACGGTACAATAACTTCGGTACAAGGAATTAAAGCAGCAGGAATCCACGCCGGATTGAAAAGAAAGAGAAAAGATTTAGCATTGATCGTTTCAGAAAAACCGTGTAGTGCTGCGGGTACTTTTACTATTAATAAGGTGAAAGCAGCTCCACTTCTTGTTTCTCAAGAGATAATCAAGAAAGGTAAAGAAGTTAAAGCGATTCTTGTTAATTCAGGAAATGCCAATGCATGTACAGGAGATAGAGGATACAATGATGCTCTTGAATCACAAAAATATTGTGCCGAAAAATTGGGAGTTGAGCAAGATGAGGTTATTATTAGTTCAACTGGTGTAATTGGTGAATATATGCCAATGCACATACTGAAAACAGGAATAGAGTCAATTATCGGGCAGTTATCGGAAGATGGAGGTGAAAAAGCTGCAAGAGCAATACTTACTACTGACTTGGTTGAAAAATCCTTTGCAGTCAAAGTAAAATTGTCTTCTGGAGAAATTACAATTGGCGGAATGGCAAAAGGTAGTGGGATGATAATGCCAAATATGGCTACAATGCTTTCATTCATTGCTACTGATGCTGAGATCGAGCAAAGTCTTCTACAAAAAATCCTAGTGAATTCTGTGAACAATTCCTTTAATAAAATTACGGTTGATGGTGAAACAAGTACTAATGATATGGTAATACTTATTGCTAATGGTACTACTGGTATTAAAATTAAAGAAGATAGTGAAGATGTAAAACAGTTTGAAGAAGCATTGCAAGCAATTTCAATTGATATGGCAAAAGCAATTGTAGTTGATGGTGAGGGTGCTACAAAACTCATTACAGTTGATGTAAAAGGTGGAAAAACCGAAGAAGATGTTAATTTAATTGCTCAAACAATTGCAAACTCACCGTTAGTAAAAACAGCTATTTATGGAAGCGATGCTAACTGGGGAAGAATTCTTTCTGCAGCTGGTCGAAGTGGAGTTGAATTTGATCCAGCAAAAGTGGAGATAAAATTTAATGATATGGCTATTCTTTCTTCAAATTATCAACATGAATTTGATGAGGAAGAAGCTACAGCTATTCTTTCTGAAGATAAGATCACAATTACAGTTGATCTGCATGATGGTAATGCTTCAACAACTTGGTGGACATGTGATTTTTCAGAGAAATATGTAGAAATAAATGCATCATATCGATCATAAAATTTGAATTACTTAATTGGAACAATAAAATGAAAATTGTTGTATTAAAACTAAGCGGAAAGGCACTAAGTGAGTTTACTACAGAAAAACTTTACGTTGATTTTATGCATAGTTTGAAGGAGCATTATGACGGAGTAGTTGTAGTGCACGGTGCTGGGAAAATGATAAGTGAGTGGTCAACATCAATGAATGTTTCACCTACCTTTGTAAATGGACAAAGAAAAACAACAAAAGAGGTGATGGATATTGTCTCAGCTGTTCAAGGTGGTTTGACAAATTCAACCATAACAAGCTATTTGCATGCAAAAGGATTTGAAGCAACAGGTTTAAATGGTATTGATAGAGGATTGTTTGTAGCTGATTATCTCGATGAAGAGTTGGGATTTGTCGGGAAACCAAAACTTACAGGTAGTGTTGAGTGGCTTAAAGAAATGATGCAAAGTGGTGTGATCCCGGTTTATTCATCTGTTTGCAGAGATCATGAAGGAAATTTGATGAATGTAAATGCTGATCTGTTCACAAAAGAACTTGCAATCGCGCTTGACGCAGATACAGTACTTTTTGTCTCCGATGTTGAAGCAGTGAAAATTGCAGGAAATAGTATGCAGGAAATGTCTGAGCATGATATTAAGCATGGAATTATAAATGGTCACATCACAGATGGTATGATCCCAAAACTTGAAAGTAGTGTAGAATTATTAAATAAATCTATTAAAAAAGTATGGATCGGCAATGATCCGACAAAGCTGCAATTTAAGTCTGCTTTACTAAATGATATGGGTGGAACTTGGATTGTTGAATCTAAAAGGATTGCGATCTGATGAGTACATCATTGTTAAATAATTATTCGCGATACCCAGTTGAATTTGTTGAAGGAAAGGGAGCTACCCTCTTCGACTCAGAGGGGAACTCGTATTTAGACTTCCTTTCCGGTATCGCAGTAACTGGATTTGGTCATCAGCATGAGGAGATAACGAAATCAGCTGAAATACAGCTAAAAAAACTATGGCATGTTTCTAATTTATTCGAAGCTACTCCTCAAGAAGAATTAGCTCAGAAACTTACTAAGGCAAGTGGACTCGATTCAGTCTTTTTCTGTAATTCTGGAACCGAAGCGAATGAAGCAGCAATTAAATTTGCAAGAAAGTGGGGAGAAGAGAGAAAAGATATAATTACGGCAAAAGGGGGATTCCATGGTAGAACAATGGGAAGTCTTTCTGCAACAGGACAAAATAAATTGTGGGAAGGTTTTACTCCGATGCTGCCTGGATTTACATTTGTAGACTACAACAATCTTGAGCAGATCAAAGATAATATAAATGAAAAAACATGTGCAATTTTGGTTGAACCAATTCAAGGCGAAAGTGGAGTAATTCTTCCTGATGAAGATTATTTAGTTGGATTAAGAAAGATCTGTGATGAAAATAATCTTCTCTTAATTTTAGACGAAGTACAGACCGGAATCGGAAGAACTGGGAAACTTTTTGCACATCAATGGCAAGGCATAATCCCCGATATAATTACATCGGCTAAAGGTATTGCAAATGGATTACCACTCGGAGCTGTAATCTGTTCAGAGAAAATCAGTAGTATAATTAAACCAGGCGATCATGGCTCAACATTTGGTGGAAATCCTGTTGCTATTGCAGCTGCTAATAAAACCATGGATTTATTGAACTATGGAAGATTAAATGAAATTCACAATAAGGGCGAAATAATTAAAGGATCAATTAATGAAATTAATTCAGAACTTATTCTAATGAGCAGAGGAAAGGGTTTAATGATAGGTGTTGAATTAAACCAACCATTAGCAAAAGATATAGCAAAGGAGTTGCTGCAGAGCAATATTGTTGTTGGAACTTCAGGTGATTCGGTTATTAGATTACTTCCTCCATTTATTATTTCTGAAGCTGAAATGACGGAATTTATAAAAAAGTTTGAATCAGTAATTACAAAATTTTCTTTTTCGGTTCAATCTTCAGATATTGTTAATAGTAATTCTAATTGAATAGGAGAATGACATGTCAGCTAAATCAAAAAGACAAAACTTGATAAAGGAACTTCTTAATTCCAAAATAGTCAGCAGTCAAGAAGAACTTGCGCGACTGTTAACTAAAAGAGATGTTCATGCGACACAAGCAACTCTAAGTAGAGACTTTGCAGAACTTGGGGTTGTGCGAATTATAACTGAAAATGGTATAAGATATGTTTTTAATAGCGATGAGGCAGGAAAACAGATCAGTAAACTTATCAGCTACGAAATAATCTCAATTGAAAGTAATGAAACACTTATTGTACTAAGAACATTAGCAGGAAGAGCTCAAGGTGTAGCACACTATATTGATCGATTGAACAAACAGGAAATTCTTGGTACTGTAGGAGGTGATGATACTGTCCTTATTATTCCAGATAGACCAAAGAATATTCCATATATAATTAAGATTATAAAAGATTTAATGATAAAATATCAATATTAATTTAAGGAGAATTATGATGGACCCGAAAAAAATTGTTGTTGCCTATTCCGGCGGCTTAGATACATCGGTAATGGTGAAATGGCTAAGCGAAAAGTATGATGCAGAAATTATTGCAGTAACTGGAGACTTAGGTCAAAAGAGTGAATTGGAAGGATTAGAAGAAAAGGCAATTCAAACTGGTGCATCAAAAGTTCGCGTTATTGATCTTAAAGAAGAATTTATTAAACAATATGCATGGAAGGCGTTAAAAGCTAGTGCTCTCTACGAAGGAGAATATCCGATGGGATGTTCTATCGGCAGACCACTTCTAGCAAAGATGTTAGTTGATGTTGCTTTAGAAGAAGGAGCTGATGCTATTGCGCATGGTGCAACTGGTAAAGGGAATGATCAAGTAAGATTTGAAGTAGGAATTCAAGCACTTGCACCTCATATGCAGGTTATAGCTCCACTAAGAACTTGGGAATTTAAAAGTAGAGAAGACGAAATTGAGTATGCGTTAAAACATGGAATCCCAGTTCAAGCAACTAAAGACAATCCTTACTCAATTGATGAAAATCTTTTTGGAATTTCTGTTGAATGTGGTATTCTTGAAGATCCGACAGCGTCTCCTCCTGATGATGCTTATCAAATTACAACAGATCCGAAAGATGCACCTGATCAAGCTGAAACAATTACAATAAAATTTGAAAAAGGTGTCCCGGTAGCATTGAATGGAAAAGAAATGTCAGCGGTTGATCTTGTTGTTGAGTTGAATGCTCTAGGAAGCAAACATGGTGTTGGCAGACTCGATCTCATAGAGAACAGGGTTGTTGGGATTAAATCAAGAGAGGTCTATGAAGCTCCTGCTGCAGTAATACTGCATAAAGCTCATAACGAGATGGAAAAATTAGTGATGGATAAAGATACTTTTAGATATAAACAGAATGTATCAAATCAAATTGCCAATATGATCTATGATGGATTGTGGTTCACCCCACTTTTTAATTCTCTAATGGCATTTGTCGATTCAACTCAAGAATATATTTCTGGTAATGTTGTTGTTGAGATCTACAAAGGAAATTTACAAGTTCTTTCAAGGGACTCTAAATTTAGTTTATATAATGAAGAACTTGCAACTTACAAAGAAGGTGATAAGTTTGATCATGTTGCATCAATTGGATTCATTCATCTTTATGGATTACCATTTAAAACAGTAAGTGAAGTGAGAGAAAAATAACAGTGCCTTAAGTTATAAGTTTTAAGTGAACTAAAGTTTCAGATATAACTTTAGTTCACTTAAGGCACTTTACAACTTTTAACTTTGATAAACATAGAAGGATACCAAATTATGCTTTGGGGAGGAAGATTTAAAGATAAATTAAATAACGATGCGATGGAGTTTTCATCATCGTTGTCATTTGATATAAATCTAATTGAAGAAGATATTCAAGTAAGCATTGTTCATGCAGAAATGCTTGGGAAAGTAAATCTTATCTCCGAAGAAGAATCTACTAAAATTGTTGAAGGATTAAAAAACATATTAAATGAAGGAATTACCGGCAAGTGGGATCCCGATGCGTCAGAATTTGAAGATATCCACTCAGCTGTGGAGAGCAGGTTGTTTGAATTAATTGGTGACACTGCCGGTAAACTTCATACTGGTCGAAGTAGAAACGATCAGGTTGCAACCGGGTTTAAACTCTGGATAAAGAAAAGTATTAATATTTTATCCAATCAAATCATCGACTTTCAAAAGACTTTAGTTAAAGTAAGTGAGAGTAATACAGAAACAATCATGCCCGGTTATACTCATCTTCAACGGGCGCAGCCAATTTCATTAGCTTTTCACTTTTTAGCTTATGTCGAGATGTTGGAGAGAAGTAAAAAAAGACTAGAATTTGTATTAGAGGAAACTGATAGATCACCACTTGGCAGCGGAGCTCTTGCTGGTTCAACATTACCCTTGGATAGTGAATATACATCTTCAAAACTCGGATTCTCAAGTCCAACGTCAAACTCGCTTGATGCAATATCTGATAGAGATTTTGTGCTCGACTTTTTGAATGCTTGCAATATTGGAATGATGCACTTAAGTCGTTTATCTGAAGAATTGATTGTATGGTCAACGGCAGAATGGAATTTTATTAAACTTGGTGATAATTATACAACCGGTTCATCACTTATGCCTCAGAAGAAAAATCCTGATATGGCTGAACTAAGCAGAGGAAAAACCGGAAGAGTCTATGGAAATTATATTTCTCTAGCTACAATGATGAAAGGATTACCCCTTAGTTATAACAGAGACATGCAGGAAGATAAAGAACCAGTGTTTGACTCATTCAAAAGTTATTCTCAAGCATTATCAATGATGACTGGAATGATAAATTCAATAACTGTTAACAAAGATAGATTTGTTGAAGAACTAGAAGGCGACTTCCTTTTTGCAACAGAACTTGCTGAATGGCTTGTGATCAAAGGAGTACCATTTAGAGAATCCCATTTTATTGTGGGAAAAGTAGTGCAATTAGCTGAAGAGAAAAATACAAAGTTAAATTCACTTAATATTAATGATCTTAAAATTATTAATCAGATCTTTGATGAAACCGCTCTCAAAGTTTTTACAGTTCAAGATGCCCTCTATAGAAAGAAAACTTTCGGTTCTCCTAATCCTGATTTAGTTAGAGCGGAAATTGAGAAGTGGAAAAGAATAATTATCTAATTATTTTACATTTTTTAAATAGCTGAATTTTTTATCAAATTCCCCAATCAGTGATAATCTGCTTCATCTGTTAAATCTGTGTTCCATTCCCTTTACCTTGCCTAACCAAATCTATTTTGATATTTTTACAAACTATTTTAAAATTATAGAGAAACGATGAAATATCCATTTGCAAAAAGTGAAAAGAAGTGGCAAAACTTTTGGGAAGAGAATAAAATTCACAAAACTGACCTAACAGATCTAGAGAAAGCTCTCTATACTTTAGTAATGTTTATATATCCCTCAGGTTCAAAACTCCATATTGGACATTGGTATAACTATGCTCCAACCGACTCATGGGCTAGATTCAAAAAATTAAAGGGATTTAATGTTTTTGAACCGATGGGATATGATGCTTTCGGACTTCCCGCAGAAAATTATGCAATTAAAACCGGTATCCATCCACAAGACAGTACATTCAAAAATATAGATGATATCCGTGATCAATTGAAAACAATGGGATGTATGTACGATTGGGATGCAGAGTTGATGACTTGCGTACCGGAATATTATAAGTGGAATCAGTGGTTATTCTTGCAAATGTATAAGAAAGGATTGGCCTACAGAAAGAATGCTCCAGTAAATTGGTGTCCTTCTTGTCAAACTGTTCTTGCTAATGAACAAGTTCAGGGAGATGGAACTTGTGAAAGATGCAGCACAACTGTTGAGCATAAATCCTTAACGCAATGGTTTTACAAGATAACTAATTATGCTGATGAATTACTGGATGGATTAAAAACAATTGAATGGCCTGAAAAAACAAAACTAATGCAAGAAAATTGGATTGGTAAAAGTTTTGGAACTGAAGTTACTTTTAAAGTTGATGGTCATGATAAAGAAATAAAAGTATTTACAACACGACCAGATACATTGTTTGGGGTAACATATTTAGTTATGGCGCCGGAACTTGAATTAGTTCAAGAATTGACCACTGAAGAGTATAGTGAAGAAGTTAATAAATATATTGACTCGATCAAATCATTATCTGAAATTGAAAGAACTTCAACTGTTAAAGAAAAAACTGGTGTTCCAATAGGTGCATTTGCAATAAATCCAGTGAATGGTGAAAAAGCACCGATTTGGATTGCAGACTATGCTCTCGCTACTTATGGTACAGGCTCGGTTATGGCGGTGCCTGGACACGATGAACGTGATTTCGAATTTGCCACTAAATTTAATTTGCCTATTCGAAATGTCATTCTACAAGATGGAACTTCAGAAGAAGACAAATTAACAGAAGCTTTCACTGAAGTTGGAACGATGATAAACTCTGATCAGTTTACAGGAGAAAGAAGTGATACTGGTAAAGCAAATATTACCAAATGGCTCGAAGAGAAAGGACTTGGTGAAACTAAGATAAATTACAGATTACGTGATTGGCTCATTTCTCGTCAACGATATTGGGGAACACCAATTCCAATAATCTATTGTGATAACTGCGGTGAAGTTCCTATCCCAGAAGAACAGCTCCCAATTGAACTTCCTTATGATGTTGATTTTAAACTTGACGGTGGTTCTCCTCTGGCTAGCAACAAAGAGTTTATACACACAACATGTCCAAAATGTGGTGGTAGCGCACATCGTGATGCCGATACAATGGATACTTTTATGGATTCATCATGGTACTATTTACGTTATCTTGATCCAAATGTTTCTGAGGAAATGTTTGATTCTAAATTAGCTGATGACTGGACTCCGGTTGGAATGTATGTTGGCGGTGCTGAACATGCTACAATGCATTTATTGTATGCTAGGTTTATTCATAAATTTCTGCGAGATATTGGGCTTGTAAATTCTGATGAACCTTTTCAAAGATTAATCCATCAAGGCACAATTACTAATCAAGGTGCCAAGATGTCAAAATCAAAAGATAATGTTGTTAATCCGGATAGCTTCATTCAAGAGTATGGTTCAGATGTTTTTAGAATGTATCTGATGTTTATGGGTCCGTATGAACTGGGCGGAGATTGGAGTGATAAAGGAATTGTTGGAGTTGATAGATTTGTTCAAAGAGCCTACTCATTATTTGATTCAAATAAGGATTTAGCAAAAAATATATCTGCAGAGGATAAGTATGAGTTAAACAAACTATCTGAAGTAGAGAAAAATACTTACAGAAAAGTAAACCAATCTATTGCAAAAATTGAAGTTGAGTTAGAGCATTTTAGATTTAACACTGCGGTTGCAGCATTAATGGAACTTATCAATAGCTTAAAAGATATTGATAAATGTTCAGAAGAAATTAGACTTTATTCATTAGAAAGATTTGCAGCAATGCTGGCACCTCTTGCACCCCATTTAGGAGAAGAATGCTGGAGTATTTTGGGAAAGGAAGAATCAATATTCCAACAACCAAATTGGTATGAAGCAGATGAAGTAGCTTTAGTTCAAGATAATGTGACGATCATTGTTCAGGTTAATGGAAAAGTTAGAGCTAAACTTGATCTTCCGGTGGATAGCGAAGAAGATACCGTTAAGTCTACAGCATGGGGTGAAGAAAAAGTTAAGCACCACACAGCAGATAAGACTGTGGTTAAAGAGATATACGTAAAAAATAAAATCTATAATATAGTTGTTAGATAGAATAGGACACAGACTTGCCTGTCCGAAGGCAGGATAATACAGATTAATTATGAAAAGCATTAAACCATATAAGGCATATAAGAGAATATAAGTTCTAATTCTTTTATGTTCTTATATTTCTTATATGGTTAAATAAGTATCTCTATAAGGAGAAAAAATGTTAGATATAAAGTTCATTAGAGAAAATCCCGAGATTGTTAAACAAGGAATTCTTAATAAAAATGAGAAAGATACTGTTGATCAGATTTTAGAAGCTGATAAAAAGAAGCGCTCATTACTAACTGAAGTAGAAGAACTCAAGGCTAAACGTAATAAAGTTTCGCAAGAAGTTGGAAGATTAAAGAAAGCCGGTGAAAATGCTGATGAAATTGTTGCAGAAATGAAACAAGTTTCTGATAACATTAAAGAACTTGATGAACAAATTAGATCTATTGAAGAAAAGTTGAATGAACTTCTTCTTTGGGTACCAAATCTTTCTCACTCATCAACACCAGTTGGGAAAAGTGAAGATGATAATGTTGATGTAAAAGAATGGTCGCCGGATGATTTTTCTTTTGAAAATGAGGAACCAATTCTCGATCATATTGAACTTGGTAAAAAGTTAAACATCCTTGATTTTGAAAGAGGCGCAAAAATCAGTGGTTCTGGATTTCCTCTTTACATTGGTAAAGGAGCTAGACTTGAAAGAGCTTTAATTAATTTTATGGTAGATTATCACCTAGATAAACATGGATATACAGAAGTTATACCTCCACTGCTTGTGAATAGAGAATCGATGAAAGGTACTGGTCAGATTCCAAAACTAGAAGAAGACATGTATTATATGGAAAAAGATGATCTTTTCACTATTCCAACTGCTGAAGTACCAATTACAAATATTCATCGTAGTGAAATATTGAATGAATCAGATCTTCCAATTAATTATACTGGCTTTACTCCATGCTTTAGGCGTGAAGCTGGTTCCTATGGAAAAGAATCAAAAGGATTCTTACGTGTACACCAATTCAATAAAGTTGAAATGGTAAAATTTGTAAAACCGGAAACATCATATGATGAGTTAAATAATTTAGTAAGTGATGTTGAAGATATTCTCCATGAATTGAAAATTCCTTATAAAATTATAGAACTCTGTACCGGTGATCTAAGTTTTGCAGCAGCAAAATGTTATGATATTGAAACATGGTCACCAGCAGAACAAAAATGGCTTGAAGCTTCTTCATGCAGTAATTTTGAAAATTTCCAAGCAAGAAGAGCAAGCATCAGATACAGAAAAGAAGAAGATAAGAAGTTAGATTTTGTACATACTCTAAATGGTTCTGGTCTAGCAACTAGTCGATTGATGGTATCAATTCTAGAAAATTATCAAACTCCGGAAGGTAAAATTATCGTCCCAAAAGTACTTCAAAAGTATACAGGCTTCAATATTATTGATTAAAGGTTTTTGAATTTTTCTTTAGAATCAGAATTTTCATTTTTCTTCTCCCAAGGTGGCTTAGGAGAAGACATAATTTCAAATTTACCACGTAAAACGCAATTTCCTTTTGCCGGTTTGCAAGTAATTCCATTCAACTTGCAAATATCTTTGCTTAGATGAGGACAATCCCAACTCATTTATTTTACCCTAATATTCATTTCTATACACAAAATGAAATAGTTTTCGGATTTTACAAATGTTTTCTCTCTTTCTAAGAGAGATTAAAGTGAGTTCTTTTATTAAATCAAAATCCGAAACCATTTTGTGTCTAGTATAGATTACTGAAATATTTAGTTTTTGAATTATTATTGATTAATTTATGTATAACAATTTAATAATTCTACTCTGAGATTGTAATGACAGATAAAAAATGTAAAACACTCACCCAATCAAATGCTAATGAAATTTTAAATTGTATTGCTGATGGTGTTTTTACAGTTAATAAAGATTTACAAATTACATTTTTTAATGAAGCAGCTGAGCAGATTGTAGGAATTTCTAATGAAAAAGCAGTTGGACAATTTTGCTTTGAAGTACTTCGCTCAAATATATGTGAGCATGAATGCCCCATTAAGTATTCTATTGAAACAGGACAGAATAAAATAAATAAACATGTAAATATCTTACGTTCTGATAGAAAACAAATCCCGATAACAGTGAGTGCGTCAGTATTAAAAGATGAAGATGGTAATATAATTGGCGGTGTCGAAATTATCAGAGATCTGTCAACAATAGAAACTCTTCGTAAAGAATTAAAACAAGAATATACTTTTGAAGATATTATTTCGAAAAATCATAAGATACTTGAGATATTTAATATACTTCCAAATATTGCCGAAAGTGAAAGCACTGTACTAATTCAAGGTCCAAGCGGATCTGGAAAAGAACTTTTTGCACGAGCAATTCACAATTTGAGTTTTAGAAAAAATGGACCTTTTGTACCGGTTAATTGTGGGGCATTACCTGATAATTTATTGGAATCAGAATTGTTTGGATATGTACAAGGAGCATTTACAGATGCTAAAAAAGATAAACCGGGAAGATTTGCGCTTGCTGAGGGAGGAACTATTTTTTTAGATGAAGTTGATAGTCTTTCTCCAGCAACCCAAGTAAAACTTTTAAGAGTACTGCAGGAAAAAGAATACGAGCCTTTAGGGGCAACTAAGTCAAAAAAAGCTAATGTAAGAGTAATTTCTGCAACAAAAACAAATTTGTTAAAGTTAGTAAAAAAGAATGAATTTAGAGATGATCTTTATTTTAGATTGGATATTGTAAAAATTGAACTCCCTTTTTTATCAGCAAGACGCGATGATATCCCTCTGCTGATAGATCACTTCGTTGAAAAATTCAATCATAAAACCGGGAAATCTATATCTGGTGTTTCAAGCAAAGTATTGGAAACTTTAATGAGTTATGATTTCCCTGGTAACGTTAGAGAACTTGAAAATATTATTGAGCATACATTTGTAATGTGCTCAAATGAAGAGATTAAGCTTAGACACTTACCACATGAAATTCAAGAAATACAACAGGAAAGTAGTATAAGTGATACTCAAGCAAAACCAATTCAAGATTCTGAATGTAAAATTTTATTTGAAACTTTGGAAAAACACAATTGGAATAAAGTCAAAGCTGCAAAAGAACTTCGTCTTCATAGATCAACACTATGGCGAAAAATGCAGAAATATGGTTTAAGCGAAAAGCAGACAAAATAAATCTTATAAACTTAGTATTTATTTTTCAAATCTGATTTAGTCTCATAGTCGCAACAGTTGCAAAAACACAGTTGCGTAAATGCAACACCCCTTTAATCTAATAATCAATAAAACCTACATTATAGCAATTAAAGTCACTTTTTTAATTGGCTCATTAATTGAATAGCCCTGATTTTAATTAAAGTTAAAATTATTATGGAAACAATTGCAATACCAATTTTCGGAAGTAGAATTTCACCAAGATTGGATTATACTGAGAGTATGCAATTGATTACCATCGAAGAAGGTTCTGTTAATAATCGTGAAACTATAAAATTAATAACTCATAATAGATTAGAAAAAATAAATATGCTTATTAGAATTCATCCAAATGTAATAATCTGTGATGGAGTATCTGATTTAAGTTACGAAAAGCTTATAACCAATAATATTAAAGTATTTCCTTGGATTCATGGTGAAGTTGATGCTGTAATCGGCAAGTATTTAAATGGAAAATTAAAGCAATCTGATATTCAAGATAAACCCAATATTTAAAATAAGTGATAACTAATTAAAATTATTCTATATAGTTGAGGAAAATAATGGCAGTTCAAAATCGGCGAGACTTTCTGAAATCAGCCACATTTATAGGGGCAAGTGCTGCAGGGCTTTCAGCTAAAAAAACACTTGCTGGAATTGAAGAATCGCATCCGGATGATAGAATGGGAGTCCTTGTAGATACAACAGTCTGCATTGGATGCAGAAGCTGTGAATGGGCTTGTAAAGATGCACATTCTTTAGAGACGGATCCGCTTCAATCGTATCAAGATAATCGTTCAGTGTTTAAAGATGAAAGAAGACCGAGCGAAAAAGCGCTTACAGTTGTAAACGAATATAATGTAGCCCAAAATTCAAATTTACCAATTGATGTTAAAGTTCAATGTATGCATTGTGAAGACCCTGCATGCCTTTCATCGTGTATTGTTGATGCCTTTACAAAACATAAGGATGGAACGGTAACGTGGGATGGTGATAAATGTATTGGCTGTAGATACTGTATGGTAGCGTGTCCTTTTCAGATACCTGTATTTGAATATTCCAAAGCGATACAACCAAATATTATGAAATGCGATTTTTGCTATGACAGAACAAAAGAAGGACTGCTTCCCGCTTGTGTGGAAATCTGTCCGGTTGAGGCTTTAACATACGGCAAGAGAGATGAATTAATAGCTGTTGCAAAAAGTAGGATAAAAGTTAAACCAGAAAAATATATCAACCATATATATGGAGAATATGAAGTTGGAGGTACTTCTTGGATGTATCTCGCTGGCATTGATTTCAGCAAATTAAATTTTGTACCCCTTAGTAATGAATCAGCACCAGGAGTATCTAGAGAAATTCAGCACGGGCTATTCAAATATTTTGTCCCGCCACTTGCAATATATGCACTTCTTGGTGGAATTATGTGGATTACTAAAAAGAAAGAAACAGTAGAGGAGGAGGGATAAAATGGAACATATTCTAAAACCAACTCCTTTAAAAAATAAATTTATCACTCCAGGAGTAATTGTTTTAATTGCCTTAGCTCTCAATGGAATTATATTCCTAGCAATTCGATTAATCTATGGTCTAGGAGCAGTAACAAATCTTGATATGCAGCATCCGTGGGGTATTTGGATTGCTGTTGATGTCGCTTGTGGGGTTGCATTAGCTGCCGGTGGATTTACAACTGCAGCACTCGGTCATGTTATTCACAGAGAGAAATATGAGGCCTTGATAAGACCTGCTCTTTTAACAGCGATGCTTGGGTATACATTTGTTGCATTTGGTGTGATGATAGATCTTGGAAGATGGTATTATATCTGGCATCCACTTGTTTTTTGGAATGGAAATTCACCATTATTTGAAGTGGGTATTTGTGTAATGTTTTACTTAACTGTTCTATATATAGAATTTTTACCTCTTGTATCTGAGCGATTTATCGGAAAAGTGTTTCTACCGGGAATATTATCAAAATTAAACAAACCTATTGATTTACTATTAAGAGCTTTTGATCGAGGTCTCTCAAAAACTATGTTCATTTTCGTGATATCTGGCGTAGTCCTTTCGACACTTCATCAATCATCTTTAGGTACATTGATGGTTGTCGCAGAATCAAAAATTCATCCATTGTGGCACACACCGATTTTACCTTTACTATTTTTACTTTCTGCTATTTCGGTTGGTTTTCCGATGGTTATCTTCGAGTCATTAATAGCATCTTGGTCTCTAAAACTAAAACCAGAGTTATCCCTACTTTCAAGATTAGCAAGAATTATCGGTCCATTATTATTTATTTACTTTGCATTTAAACTGGGAGATATGGTAATAAGAGGGACCTATGTTTATTTAGCCGAGATAAATACAGTAAGTATTATGTTTACTATAGAACTTGTATTCGGAGTAATTATTCCGTTGAGAATGTTCTTTTCAGATAGAGTGATTAAAACTAAATGGGGTCTGTTTACTGCTTCATCATTAGTAATATTTGGTGTTGCCTTAAATAGGATTAATACATTTTTAGTCTCCTATGATCCTCCATATGCAGTTAAAAGTTATTTCCCTTCAATTGGTGAAATTTCATTAACTGTTGGAATGATAGCGTTATTAGTACTACTGTATAGAGCTGCAGTACTGATATTCCCAGTGATCAGTCTACCTGATAAAGCTCTTGTGCCAAAATCGAAATATGAGATTAGAGGAGGTAAATCATGAAAGTATTAAAATGCTTCCTCATTATAATATTTTTATCATCAACTATATTATATAGTCAAGATAATTTCAAAGAAAGTCATCGATTTGAGAAAATTGATTGTCAAACTTGCCATAAATGTAAACGCCCAACTGCTAAAGACCCATGTTTATTAGGCTGTGGACGATTTGAACTAATGAGTACATTCAAATATTCTGGGAAAGTACCTGAGGAAATAACCATTGATAAATTGGAAGATCTCTACATGCCGGTTCATTTTTCACATGAAGCTCATGCAGATATGTCAAAAATGAGTGGAGGCTGCACTCAATGTCACCATAATAGCACAAGCAATGAAGTGGAACCTTGCAGTAATTGCCATAATGAAGAAAGAAGTAGAGAAGATGTAAGTATTCCGGATTTAAAAGGAGCTTACCATCAACAATGTATGAATTGCCATAGGGAATGGAGCCACGAAACTGAGTGTAGTTCTTGTCATCTTCTTAAAGGCGAGGAAAATAAAATCATTGAATCAATTCCTTCAGAAATGCATAAAACAATAACACCACCAGATAGGATAACATTTAAAACTAAATCTGATGAGGGAAGTTTAGTTACTCTATTCCATAATCAACATGTTAATGACTTTGGTTTTGAATGTGAAGATTGCCATCAAGATGAAACATGTGTTAAATGTCATGATATCGAACGACTAAGTCATAGAGAAGAAAATAATGAGCTTAAAATCTTTTCGGCACATGGTATTAGTGAGGATGAAGCACACAAAAGTTGTTCAAACTGTCACGATACTGAAAAAAATTGTCAAGTATGTCATAACGAAAAAGAAGGTAGTCCTTTTGATCATAAAAGATCAACAGGATGGGAGTTGAAAGTATATCATAAAGATTTAAATTGTAAAACTTGTCATGGAGATAAAAATCAATTCACTAAACTTAATTCCAATTGCTTCGCGTGTCATAAAGGATGGGATACAGATAATTTCAAACATAAGGTAACCGGTCTAATTCTTGATGAAAATCACATAGAATTAGAATGTGAAGACTGCCATCATGAGAGTAATTTTTCAGTAGCTCCAGTTTGTGATGACTGTCATGATGAAATAAGTTTTCCCGCTCGATTACCTGGTAAATTGACAAAAACTAAGAGATAGTTGAAAGATGAAAAGATTTAAACAAAAGTTTAATAAAATAGCTCTGAAACTAATATTTTCTGTAAGTATAACAACTGCGGTTACTATTGGTGTATACTCTTATTTTAATTTAGAAGCACAAAGCGATCTACTAGTTTCTGAATTTGAACGACATGCAAATCAATTGAGCAGTACAATTATAAAGAGTACAAGAACAAGTATGCTGGACTACGATACTGAAACAACTCATAATATTATAAATACTGTTAGTGAAGATCAATGTATAAAAGATGTACGACTTTTTAATAAATCTGGAGTAATTATCTATACATCTGATTCTTCCTTGATAGGAACAATGGTAGATAAGGATGCGGAAGGATGTTATAGTTGTCATTCCACAGAGCAAGCACTTTCCGAAGCTCCAATTGAGAAAAGATCTAGGATATATCAATTAAATCCAGATTCATCAAGAATCATGGGTTTAATGACACCAATATATAATGAAAAATCTTGTTGGGAATCTGACTGTCATGTCCATCCGGAGTCACAAAAATTATTAGGTGTATTAGATATAACTATGTGCTTAAAAGAGGTCGAAATTGCTCAACAAGAAAGTACAGTTAAATTAATAGTTTTTGCTTTGGTTAGCATACTTGTATTAAGTATAATAATTGGATTTTTTGTAAAGAGGTGGATTGATACACCGGTTAGTAATTTAATGTTGGCAACCCGTGAAATAAGTGCCGGTAATTTGAATTATTCTGTAAAAGATCTTGGTAATGATGAACTTGGAATACTAGGTCGTGCGTTCAATACAATGACAAAAAAAATGTCTGATGCTAGAATGCAACTTTTTCAATCAGATAAAATGTCTTCACTTGGACGATTGGCTGCTGGTGTGGCTCATGAAATTAATAATCCTTTAACAGGTGTGCTTACTTACTCAAGTTTTCTTCTAAAGCGAACCAAAAATAATTCGGAAATACAGGAAGACCTTAAAGTTATAGTTAGAGAAACGAAAAGAAGTAGAGAAATCGTAAAAGGACTTTTAGATTTTGCACGACAGTCTGTTCCTAAAAAGCATAATGTAAAAGCACGAGAGATAATAGATCGGGCTGCCTCAGTTGTAAATAATCAGTTGATCTTAAAGCATATAGGTTTGGAGAAGAAGTTTGATCCGGATCTACCAATGATAACAGTCGATGCTGATCAAATTCAGCAAGTGTTTATTAATCTGATAGTCAATGCTTCAGACGCCATAGAAGGTGATAACGGAAAGATAGTTATAACCACTTCTCTTACAAATCTGCTCCCTTATGGGATCACCCAAATAAAAACAGCAGTGTGTAAAAACAGGCATAATCTCATTGATAATGAAATTAAAATTGAATCTATGCCAACTGTAAAATTGAAAGCAGAAGCAGGAAATAACTCTGGTTATATCAATCTTGATCCAATTTATGGAAAGAGCAGGCATAAATATAATCTAAAACTTAACTCTGGTGATGATATTAAAATTTCATGCCCACGTTGTGATATTTCGTTTATTAAAGAAAGAGAACAGTGTCCAAAATGCAATTCCTCAATTTTTACTTTTGAATCACCACCCAATGGAATGTTTGAAGGATGCACAAATACAAACTGTGATTGGCAGAGATGGCAGGCTATTGATGAAGGTGGACAAAAAACTTATGTAAAAATTCAAATTGAGGATAACGGAAGTGGAATTCAATCTGAAGATCTCTCAAGGATATTCGAACCGTTTTTCAGTACCAAAGGTCAAAAGGGAACTGGATTAGGTTTAGCAGTAATTTGGGGAATTATAGATAATCACAATGGTACGATAACCGTTGAAAGTGAAGTTGGGCAAGGTACAAAGTTCACGATCCTGTTACCGGTAACGTAAAATAGTAGGACGTAGTTATGTATGACATATTAATTATTGATGATGAAGCGGTTATAAACGAGGCAGTTATAAAAATTGCTGAAACTGAAGGATTAAAAATAGATTCTTGTACTAATGCAAGAGATGGTCTCAAAAAATTGGAGAAAGATCATTATAAAATTACACTTTGTGATATAATGATGCCGGAAATGAACGGATTTCAATTATTAAATGAAGTCAAATCGGAAAGTATAAACACACATGTAATAATGATAACAGGTTTTTCTACAGTTGAAAACGCAGTGAAATCATTACATATGGGAGCTATAGATTTCATCCCGAAACCATTCACATATGATGAGATAATATCATCAATCTATCGAGGTTTGGAATTTTGTAATCTACAAGAGAGAATAAGAAATTCAATAAATGGTAATGATGATGACACTATAATTTATGTTCCATGCCCGCCAAAGTACCTTAAACTAGGAAATACAAGTTGGATGAATTTGGAATATGAAGGTGCTGCAGTTATTGGAGTAACTGATCTATTTTTAAGAACAATAAAATCTTTGTCCTCAGTTGAGTTATTTGATGTTGATGAGATATTAATACAAGGAAATACTTGTTCAACTTTACTAACAGAGGACGAAATACCGCACAATATAATGGCACCAATTGGGGGAAAGATAGTAGAACGAAATGAAAAATTGTTGGAGAACTTTTCATTGCTTGAAAAAGATCCATACTTTGAAGGATGGTTATATAGAATAATTCCTGCTGACATCGAGTATGACATGAAATATCTTACTCCATGCAGCACAGATAGAGTATAAAGCTAAATAGAATATATATTACGGGAGAATTATCATGGCACTATTTATAATTGCATTAATCGTTTTCATAATAGCCGATATTGCTATTAGAGTTATCACGAAAAAAGTACGTGAGAAAAAACTTGTTAAAGAAAGAACTGAAGCATTAGAAGTAAATTTAAACTTAGATTATACTCATGAATCAAAAACCTTAAAAAGAGTCGAAGTTGACGAACCTAAAGCTCGAATACTATGTGTTGATGATGAAGCAGTTATCCTGGATAGTTTCAGGAAGATCCTTGTTCTTGACGGGTATTGCGTGGATACAGTGGAAACCGGACAAGAGGCACTCGGATTGATCCAAAAGCATTCATATGACTTCTGTTTTACTGATCTTAAAATGCCGGCGATGGATGGACTCGAGGTGACCAAATCTGTTAAGCATATTCGTCCTGATATTGATGTTGTTATCATCACAGGTTATGCAACAGTTGAAACTGCAGTTGATTGTATGAAATATGGTGCGATGGATTATGTTGAAAAACCTTTTACCGAGGATGAATTGTTAGCATTTACCAAGAAACTTCTAATTAAAAGGGAGGAGAAAATTCGTCAAACTATTCAACCAAATATTAATATCACAAGTGTTGATAATTTGCTTGGAGCTCACTCTGCAGGATTCTCTATACCAGGGGGAGTATTTATCTCAGAAAACCATTGCTGGATGAGTATAAACCAAGAAGGACAAGCACAAGTTGGTATTGATGACTTTGCTATGAAACTATTAGGAAAAGTTGATTCCATTGAAGCACCCAATCTTGGGATGAAAGTAAACAAAGGTGATATACTCTTTACAACCAAGGTTTCAGATAGAGCATTACAGTTTAGATCTCCAATAAGTGGAAAAGTTGTTAAAGTGAATAATCAATTGTTTGAAGATTTTAGTGTGCTTGAATATTCTTCTTATCATAAAAATTGGGTATGTGTAATTGATAGTGACGAACTTGACTCAGAACTTATATCTCTAAAAATTGGAAAAGCAGCAGTTAATTTCTACCAAGAAGAATTGGAAAAACTGAAATTACTTCACAATAAAATAAGAAGCGGGAAAGAGAGCGAAGATTATAAACCGGAAAGTTTTATTGAGGTTTCTGAAATGACTAATGCTGATGATAATAGCTGGGAAAGGTATAAAGAAACGTTTTTTTAATTTACAAACATCAACCTTGAAGGTCACAATATTTTTTAGACCTTCAAGGTTGCAAAAATCGATTACAAATATATCCCAAATTCTATTGAGACATAATTAGTAAAATTCTTTTGGGAATATCCTAAGTGATAATTTAAACTAATAGAAACCCAGCCAAGTAATTTGATTTGCTCAAATGAACCAATGCCAAGTATTGTAGAAATCCCGCCTATGTTGCTTGTTGAAGTGCTAGTCGCATCTGATTCAGCATCATCCAAAATGAAAGAAGATGAAGAACTAAGAGAAGGACCAACACCAACTTGAAAATATAAACCTGTATCATAATCAAATTCGGAGGGTAAAACATATAATATCGGAACTAATTCAATCACTGTTGATACACCGCTGCTCATCACAGGTGCATTCTCGGTCACAGTCCCGCGAGGAGACCACTCATTATATGCTAGAAATCCCCCCAAGGCTAAACCTTTACTTATCATTTTAGCATAACCGGCTTTTAATGTAAATCCAAAAGCTCCTTCATTTGCGTTTATGAACATACCTACGCTTATACTTGTAGGATGATCATAAAATGGGACACGGCTAGTGTCGTTGGCAACTTTAGGAGCTTTATCAAAAACTAAATGTTCAAAAGTAAGTAAATATGCTGATTCAGTTTTTTCTAAAATCTTTACTTCAGGCACATAATTCTGAATAGTTTTAATTGCTTCTTTATTTGTTAATTCAATTGATGATAAAACTTTGTATAGAACAGCGTCTTTATCATTAACCATTAAATATGTATCATTAATTTCTGTAATGCATCCTTGAAATTCTTGACCATTTTGTAATGTAAAAAATGCTGTGGAATCTTGTGCAAAAACAATTTCTACCAATATTAATGATAAAATAAATATCTTCTTCATTTCAATTTTTCCTAATAGGTATAGATGGATAATAATTACTTAATCTTTTTAGTAAATGTTAAGATATAAAATATTATAAGACAAATTAGAATAAATTATAAAAACCTACAATTACAAAATAAATGACCAAAAAAATGGGAGGGATCTTTTATCTTATGAAAATCGTAAATTTTAAGAATTTTCGAGAGCATAATTTGGTTTTATTTTATAAATAGTTTTTGAGATTGGTAGTTTGACAGTGAACTTTGTTCCTTTGCGATAAGTACTGTCGAAGTAGATTTTTCCATGATAACTTTTAACAATTCCTTTAACAATAGCTAGACCAAGTCCAGTACCACTGACACTTCGAGTTTCTTTGTTCATTGCACGGAAAAACTCTTGGAAAACCTTTGGCTTATCTTCCTCTTTAATGCCAATACCCGTATCTTCTATTTCAAACATAAGGTAGTTATCTTCTGAGGAAGCGGTTAAACTAATTGTACCATTCTCATTGTTATATTTGATGGCATTACTAACCAAATTTGTTACAAGCCTGTTTATATCTTCCTTCTCTGCTTTTATTTTGGGGAGGTTATCTTTAATGTTAAGATTGAGAGTAATGTTTTTCTTCTTATAATCCAACTCTAAGAATTCAGTAACAGATTTTACGACGTTCTCGAAATCAATATTTTCTAAATCACGTTTCTTTTCTTCAACTTCCATCCTGGAGATATCAAGGAGATCATTAACGAGCTGAAATAAACCTCCTAGTCTATCAGAACTGCGGGAAAGAAAATCATCTCTTTTCTCATCGGTGATCTGTATTTCAGGATTATTTAAGATCTGTAAAAATCCTTGAACAGCAACAAGAGGAGTCTTCAATTCATGAGCTACCATTGAAACAAATTGGGATTTTATCTGTTCGATCTTTTTCTTGTTGGTAATGTCTCTAGTCACAAGTATCACACCGGAGTAATCGTTTGAATTTTTTGGAATATGTGAGCAGACAGCTTGAATATGAAGTTTATTATTCGGGATCATTTCTACTTCAATTTCTCTTACTTTTTCAATATAACTTTTTGCAAATAAGTAGTCTGATACTTGTTGGATTATTTTATTAGGTAGTCTATCAATAATGTATTCACCAACTTCAAGATCATCAACATTTAAATATACCAGCGATGCATTGTTATAGTAAACAAGTTCACCTTTTTTGTTGATTACAAGTACACCGCCATTTATAGAATTTAGTACCGTTTTGAATGCACTCTTTTCGCGGCTTAGTTCAAGTAAATTTTCATGTCGTTCTTTTCGAAGATTTAATGCTTCAATATAAAGCTGGCGATGCTTTTCCCCTTTTCGAAGATGAAAAATAAGTCCTTCATAAGATAATGGTTTAGGAATGTAGCTGCATGCACCAAGATTAGCCGCTTTCACAGCGCTTTCATAACTTGGATTTTTAGCAATAATGAAGCAGACCGTTTCTGGCTTCATTTTCTTAATAGCTTGAAGTACACGAAGCCCATCATGGTCAGTTAGATCTTGCTCAATAAGAATAAAATTAAAATCGTTACTAAAGGCTAATTGAATACCTTCAGAACCACTTTTAGTTGTTTGGATTATATAACCATCATTTTCAAAATAGTTATATATATTCTTCCGAATTGGGAATTCGTTATCAATTATTAAAATTGAAGGCATTTTAGATTCCGGTTATTAAGATTTCTTCGTAAAGCTTTCGAATTTTGCTATAAGTTCTTCCACAACAATTGGTTTATTCAGTAGTCCGTCACTTTTTATCCAACTTTGCTCTTCCTTTGTGGCAGTACTGAATTTATATCCAGTTTCATAAGTAGCAGAAGTTAGAATAATAACGGGAATATTTTTTCCATGTTCTGTTTTTTTGATCTTATAACTTAGAATAAAACCAGAATCGTGATGCTCCATTATTAAATCAACAACACAAGCATCAGGTAACTCTTCTTGAAATTTTTTAAAACCCTCTTCTGCTGATTCAGCAGTTACCACTTCAAATCCCTTAGATTCAAGGATTAACTTATTTTGTTCTATTAAATCGTAATCGTCATCAACTAATAATATTTTTTTTATATCCATTGGAACTCCTTGCTATCACTTAATTGGCTGCACATTTGCGCGTAAAATTTTCTTTCTGTCAATATAAGTCGTGTGCAGAATTTCATGAGCTTTATGACTATTAGGTTCAATAAAGAAATCTGAATAGATCTTTTTTACGGATTCATTTTCATGTGACATTCTTGTTTTAGCTTTTTCATCAATATCATAAAGTGCTTGTACACGTTTCATTACTTTTTCTGGTTTTTGATGAATTGGCTGCCCGCCACCGTTTATACATCCATTTGGACAAGCCATTACCTCAATAAAGTGATATTTAGATTTCCCTTCTTCTATTTCATCAAGAATGTTTCCTATATTTCCAATTCCATTAACAACTGCAATGTTAACATCCATTCCATTAATATTTACTGTACTTTCCTTAATTCCGTCGCTTCCCCTTAGATCTTCAAAATTAAGAACATCTAAATTTTGTCCTGTTAAAGTATTATATGCAGTTCTTAATGCAGCCTGCATAACACCACCTGAAGTACCAAAGATTGCAGCAGCTCCAGTTGATTCACCGAGAGGATTATCAAATTCATCATTCGGTAGTTCAGCAAATTCAACTCCATACATTTTGAACATTCTTACAAGTTCGCGTGTGGTTAAAACAGCATCAACATCAGGTCTGTAATCCTCTGATAGTTCCGGTCTTTCAGATTCGTATTTTTTAACGGTACAAGGCATTACTGAAACAACATAGATATCATTCGGATCAAGATTCATCTTTTGTGCATAATAAGTTTTTAGAACTGCTCCTTCCATCTCATGCGGAGATTTACATGATGAAACATGTCCCAGTAATTCTGGTCTATTCTGTTCAATATATTTTACCCATCCCGGGCAGCAGCTGGTGAACATGGGGAGAGTACCACCATTCTGTACTCTATTGACAAGTTCAGCACTCTCTTCCATAATTGTTAGATCTGCAGCAAAGTTTGTATCGAATACTTTATCGAATCCTAATCGCCGTAAACCGGTAACAATTTTACCTGTTACATTCTCACCCAGAGGCATATTATATTCTTCGCCCAAAGAGGCTCGAACAGCTGGAGCAATTTGAACAACTACCAATTTAGAATCATCATTAATTGCATTAGTAATATCTTTTGAGTGACTTTTTTCTCTAAGAGCTGCGGTTGGGCAAACTAAAATACATTGACCACACAAAATGCAATCACTTACATTTAATCCTTTATTATAAGGAGTTGTTACATTACTGATAAACCCTCTATTTGTAAAATCTATTGCGCCAATTTTTTGAACTTCACCGCAAGTTCTTACACATCTTCCACAGAGAATACATTTTGCAGGATCTCTTTCCATTGAAGCGCTTGATATATCAATAGCATGGTTCTTATGTACACCGGCGTATCTGTGCTCGCGTAATGCATATTTCTCTGATAAGTCTTGAAGTTCACAGTTTTTATTTCTAACACATATTAAACAATCCTGCGGATGATTTTCAACTAAAAGCTCGACGATAGTTTTACGTGCAGTTTTAACTCTGCTAGTATTGGTTTTTACTATCATCCCATTTTGTACCGGATATGCACAAGCCGGAGTCAGCCCTCTCATTCCTTCAACTTCAACTACACACATTCTACATGCACCGGTAGGTAAATGATCCTTCATATGGCACAGTGTAGGAATATTGATACCAACAGACTTTGCCGCATCTAAAATAGTTGATCCTTTCGGAACTTTTACATCTAAATTATCTATTTTTACTTCAGTCATTGTTACTCCAATAAAAATCAATTAACAGTAATTGCATCGAACCTACAAGTTTCAAGACAAACACCACATTTTGTACATTGGTCTTGAACAATTACATGTAGTTCTTTTTTTGCTCCGATAATTGCATCTGTTGCACACTTGCGCAGACAAGCTCCGCAGCCGTTGCAAATATCTTTATCAATCGTATAAGTTAATATCTCTTTGCAAACTTTAGCGGAACAAATCCTTTCAAATAAATGTTCTTCGTACTCTTCTCTAAAATATTTTAAACCTGACAATACTGGATTAGGAGCGGATTGACCAAGTCCGCAAAGCGAAGTATCTTGAATAACTCCAGCTAATCTTTCAAGGTGAATGATACCTTTAAAGCGTTTAAGCTCATCAAGGGGATCGCCATCACCATATCGTGTTGATATCTGCTCAATAATTTCCAGCATACGGGTAGTTCCCTCTCTACATGGGACACATTTTCCACAAGATTCGTTCTTAATAAATTGTAAGAAGAACTTCGCAATGTCAACTATACAAGTATCTTCATCCATTACTACAAATCCACCGGAACCCATCATTGCTCCGATAGTTTTAAGAGACTCATAATCAACAGGTGTATCCATAACCTTTTCTGGTAAGCAACCGCCAGAAGGACCACCTATCTGCACAGCTTTGAACTTTTTGTTATTTGGGATTCCACCACCAATTTCAAAGACAACCTCATTTAGTGTTGTACCCATTGGTACTTCTGCTAAACCGGAGTACTTTACTTTACCACTTATCGCAAAAACTTTTGTTCCTTTACTATTCTCTGTCCCGATAGATGAATACCAATCAGCACCTTTAATTACAATACTTGGAATATTGGATAAGGTTTCAACATTATTAATAATCGTTGGCTTGCCCCATAAACCAGAAACAGCTGGGAAAGGTGGACGAGGTTTTGGCATACCTCGCTTACCCTCGATTGATGCAATTAATGCTGTTTCTTCACCACATACAAACGCTCCTGCACCTTTTTTGATCTTAATCTTCAAATCAAAATCACTTCCAAGAATATTTTCACCAATTAATCCATATTCTTCGCATTTAGAAATTGCATTTTCCAGACGTTCGATAGCTAAAGGATATTCTGCACGGCAATAGATATATCCAAAGTTTGCACCGATTGCATAAGCACCAATTATCATTCCTTCAATAAGTTTGAATGGATCACTTTCTAATACAGAACGATCCATAAATGCACCGGGATCTCCTTCATCTGCATTACAAATAATGTATTTTGTATCCGTGTCTTGTGATAGTGCGAAACTCCATTTTTTCCCTGTTGGGAATCCACCACCACCACGGCCTCTTACGCCGGAATTTAAAACTTCATCAACTACATCTTTTGGAGTCATATTATTTATAACTTTCTCAAGTGCGGTAAATCCACCATTAGCTATATATTCATCTATAGAAGTAGGATTGATGATACCACAGTTTTCAAGTACCACTTTCAACTGCTTTGCAAAAAAGGGAATGTCGTTTATATTTGTTACATAATCATCTGTTTTGCCGAAAGTGGCTAATAACTTTTCAATAAATATCTGTTTATCTACAAGAGTCTTTTTGATCAATGCTGGTACATCTTTAGGGGTAACTTCACAGTAAGAAATCCTATCTTTGTTAGGAAGTTTGATATCTACTATTACCTCTTTAGCACAATATCCAATACATCCAGTTGGGACAATGGTTGCTTTGACGCCAAGTTCAGTTAATACCTCTTCTATTTTGACTTTTACTTTATTAGCACCGGAAGCCAAACCGCATGTTCCCATTCCAATAAAAATAATTGGATCCGTATGTTTTTGATATGTTAGAGATTTATTTAACTGAAGGATCTCATCATTTTTTTCATCATTGTGATCACAGGTTAGACCTGTCTTACAATCACTAATAAAATTGGGATAACTCTTTGAGTGCTGAGTTCCACATTCTTCACAATAAACTAAATCAATAAATGACTTCATCATACTTCCACAAATTTTTCTACTTCTTCTTTTGTTTTATATTGGGCGATTATCTTTGGAATATCTTTAGTTTTTAATCTACCATAATATTCGCCGTTTATACTAATAACCGGAGCAATACTGCAAGCCCCTATACACGCAACCTGCTCTAAGGTGAACTCTTTGTCTCTTGTAGTCATACCAACACAAACTCCTAATTCACTTTCTAAAGTGCTGAGAATATTTATCGACTCTTTAACATGACAAGCTGTTCCTCTACAAACATTTATAACGTTTTTTCCAAGTGGAGTTAAACGAAACTGGTTATAGAATGTTGCAACTCCAAATACGGAACTTGGAGGCATTTCCAAAAACTCAGCAATATCTAACATAGCTATTTCAGGTACATAACCGTACAAATCCTGAACATCCTGAAGAATGCCGATTAAATTACTTCTTTCACCTGAAGTATAATTTTCAAAAATATTTCTGTGCATTATAAAACCATTTTTGTTTAAGCTTTAATCCAATTGTCAAAAGGTATGCCAAGGGGTTTTCGGCGAAAAATGAAAGAATCACTTAAAATTAAATACAATGCTTTATAGGGTAAAAAACTTGTTTCTTGATTATGAGAGTTAAAAATAATAATCCGAGAAAACTTTTTAATATTTTAATTTGCATCTTAATCATGAAATGACAATTTTTATAATCATGAAAATTGACTTAAGAAATAATAAAAACTTTTGGTGGTGGTGGAGTAATTCTTTTCCACTATCCTAAAGTGAAATAAATTTTATTGCAGCCGTGGATAGTTGGAAAACCATTCACGGCTTTTTTCTTTTAAAGCCGTATTCTAATTAGAAACGGCTTTTTTTGTAATGTTTCTATCAACTAATTATAATAGGAGATTTAAAATGAGAGACAATCAGATCTATCTTAATCCAAACGAGATGCCGACTCAGTATTATAACATTTTACCGGATATGCCTGTTCCGATGGCTATGCCCCTTAATCCTGCTACAAAGCAACCGGTTGGGCCAGAGGATTTAGCTCCTCTTTTCCCTGAAGAATTGATTATGCAGGAAATGAGTCCTGAAAGGTTTATTAAAATTCCCGAAGAAGTACTGGACCTTTATTCATTAAGCCGTCCAACTGCGGTGCATAGGGCATTCAGATTAGAAAAGTATCTCGATACACCAGCAAAAATATATTTCAAGTATGAAGGTGTTAATCCGGCAGGTAGTCATAAAACTAATACTGCTATTGCTCAAGCATATTATAATAAAAGAGCAGGTATCAAAAAAATTGTTACTGAAACCGGAGCTGGTCAATGGGGAAGTGCACTTTCAATTGCAACTCAACACTTTGGACTTGGTTTAGAAGTTTTCATGGTAAAGGTAAGCTTCCAACAAAAACCATACAGAAGAACTTTAATGCAGCTGCACGATGCTACTGTTCATGCTTCACCATCTGATCTTACCAATTCGGGGAGACAAATTTTGGAGAAGGATCCTGACTCACCAGGATCTTTGGGAATTGCAATAAGTGAAGCAGTTGAGGTTGCGGCAAATAGCAGTGATACAAATTATTCACTTGGTAGTGTGCTCAATCATGTGATGCTTCATCAAACGATCATTGGTGAAGAAACAAAACTTCAATTAGCAAAAGTGGATGAATACCCTGATATCATTATTGGAAGTGCTGGAGGTGGAAGCAACTTAGCAGGATTAAGTTTCCCATTTCTACGTGATAAATTAACAGGCGATAAAAAAGATTTGAGAGTAATTGCAGTTGAGCCGTCAACGTGTCCAACATTAACTAAAGGTAAATTTGCTTATGACTTTGGTGATACTGTTGGATTCACACCATTACTGAAAATGTTTACACTAGGACATACATTTGTTCCTCCGGCTATTCATGCGGGCGGATTGCGATATCATGGGATGGCTCCTACTGTTTCACATCTTCATAAACATGGTGTAATTGAAGCTCAGAATTATCATCAGATAGAAGTGTTTGATGCTGCGAAAGCGTTTTTAACGACAGAAGGAATTTTACCTGCACCGGAAAGTGCTCATGCAATTAAATCAGCAGTTCATGAAGCGAACAAATGTAAGGAAACAGGCGAAGCTAAAACTATTTTATTTAATTTATCAGGACATGGATTCTTAGACCTCGGTGCGTATGATTCTTATATCAATAATAACTTAGAAGATTACAAATTACCCGATGAAGTAATTATGCGATATTTTGCTGATCTGCCTGTAGTTGAAGAGAGCTAATTTATTTTATGGTATTTCGTAAAGACGATCCTTCACCCAAGTTGGACAAGCTTGGGTCGTCTTTACATATTATTAGCATTGCGGTCATGTGCGTTAATCTTTTCAATTTATTATAAAGGTCAATACAATAATTATTCCCATCACCAATTGTTCTATAAAACCTTAAGATTAACTATATTTGTTCAAAATAATATTTAGGAATTAAGTGAAAATTGTAATTCCATATTTAGGCATAGTTGTTGCCATTTTGATTTGTCAGTTAACATTATTTGGAGAAGATTTGTATATCTACAAAGAGAATGAACTAAAAGTTTTAGAAAGGATTGAAAGTAATGAGGAAGTTAAAGAGCTCAATGAATATTATTCGACAAAACGTCTAGGTTCATTTTATGATGATAATAAAACAGTTTTTAGGTTATTTGCACCTAGTGCAAAAACAGTAAAATTATATTTGTACAATGCTCCAAATAATGCAGCACCTTATCGCATAGTTGATATGGAAAAAGATGAAGAAGGAGTCTGGGAATCGATTCTTGATAGTATGAAGCAAGGTGTATACTATGGATACAAAGTGTCTCAATGTAATAATAAGAATTTTGATTCATTGCCGCTTTGCATAGATCCTTATTCTATTGCAGTTACTTCATTTACTGATTATTACAATCCCCGCAAATCAATTGTTTACACAGATAATTATGATTGGGAAGAGGATACATGGATTCAGCAGAACTGGAGAGATCTGATAATATATGAAATGCATATTCGAGACATGTCAGCTCACCCATCTGCTGGAGCTAAAAATCCCGGAACTTATAAAGGATTAGTTGAAGAGAACAATGGTGGAATAAATTATATCAAAGAACTTGGTGTAAATACAGTTGAAATACTTCCGACACAAGAGTTTGGAAATGTTGAACTTCCATTTCAAGATTCATTAAATGGGAGCTACAATACTTGGAATCCCTATGAAAGAAATCATTGGGGTTATATGACTGCTGCATTTTTTGCTCCGGCTTCTTATTACTCAGAGAACTGGAAGGAGATGAAAAGAAATGAATGGATGGGTAAAGATGGGAAACAAGTTAATGATTTTAAGGATATGGTAAAAGCCTTTCATAAAGAAGGAATTGCTGTTATAATGGATGTTGTATATAACCATCTCTCGGAATATGAAATTGGCAATCTTAAACAGATTGATAAAGAGTATTATTTCAGATTAAATGATAACGGTAAGTTTATTTCAGAAAGTTCTTGCGGTAATGATCTTAAAACTGAAAGACCGATGATGCGAAGATTGATCATTGACAGTATTATTTATTGGATGAAAGAATATCATATTGACGGTTTCCGCTTTGATCTCGGTAAGCTTATTGACTGGGAAACTCTGGAAGAAATTATCCGTGAAGCTCGTAAGATAAATCCAAACGTTGTGTTTGTTGCAGAACCTTGGGGTGCTTTTGGGGGAGAATATGACCCAAAAGGATTTTCTCTGCGAGGATGGGGAAGTTGGAATGATCAAATTAGGAATGGTATAAAAGGTGAAAATCCAAATGATGCCCTCGGTTGGATTTTTGGTAAATGGTACGGCAACAACAATCCCGATAGGATAAAGAGTTATATCAACGGAACTTTGCTTAAGTATGAACATGGATTGTTCCAACGACCAGAACATTCGGTTAATTATCTCGAATCTCATGATGGATACACTCTCGGTGATTTTATAAGAATTGGAACAAAGGAAGTTGATCCGAATAAAAAGATTACTGACATTAACGAAAATGCAAACCTTACACCTCTTCAATTACGAATGAATAAACTTGGCGCTCTTTTCTTATTTGTATCGCAAGGTATAACAATGATCCACTCAGGACAGGAATTTGCTCGGTTAAAAGTAGTATCGGTTGATGATAACGTAAAAGATAATGAACAAGGACACATCGACCATAATTCCTATAATAAAGATAACAATACAAACTACATCAATTTTAATCATGCCGAATTGAATAGTGATCTTGTTAGTTACTATAAAGGATTAATTCAACTCCGTAAAACATATAAAGCTTTTAGAAGAGCAAAGCCGGAACAGATAAAATTCATTGATGAGATACAGAATGAATTTTCAATCGGATTTTCTGTTAAAACTACTTATGAAGAATTTATAGTACTTATGAATGCCGATCAGAAGTTGAATGATAATGTTAAACTTCCAGAAGGCTCTTGGCAAGTGCTAGTAAATGAAGATGTGGCTGGAATTGAAAAACTCTCCATTATGTCTGGCAATATTGAAATACCCCCCATCAGCGGAATGGTTCTACGCAGAGAATAATAGTTGTAAAAACCTTTAATACTCTCGGAACAATTGTCATTCCGGCAATTTTTAAGCCGGAATCTCCCTAATTTAAAATAAATGCATATAAAATCTAAAAAGCTAAAGAACTGCGGCTTATCAACCGAAGCAAACCTTCACTTTGTTTCGACTGGTAAACTTTAGTGAAGGTGGAAGTAGTTTAAGTAATTTTCATTAGTATTTACTAACTTGCTTATAAATTATTTACTTCAACTGTTTTGCAGTCAGAAGATTTATTTAAACTTAAGGAATAAATTTTAGCATGCAAAAACATCAGTTACTATTCATCATATCCGTTTTTCTATTTATTTCACTCAAAGCACAGTCTGATACACTTATAGTTCATCTATTTAGTATTGATTCAACAATTGTTACTGATGTTCGTTATGCGACAACAAATAATTTTACTGGACAAGTTTTATATCCGACTGATAAAGTTTACATCAGAAAAATTGTGGGGGAAGCTCTTTCTAAAATTCAAGGATACTTACTACAGAACTTTAATCTGCGAATAAAGATATTTGATGGGTACCGTCCCCTTTCAGTACAGAAAAAAATGTGGGAGATTTTGCCTGATGATAGATACGTTGCTGATCCTGCAAAAGGTTCAAGGCATAATCGGGGAGCAGCGGTTGATCTAACATTAATAGATTCCACTGGTACTGAGCTTGATATGGGAACAGAATATGATAATTTTACAGAAGCTGCACATTTTGATTATTCAGAGTTATCAGAAGATATAAAAGCCAACCGAAAACTTCTACGTAATACAATGATGAAATTTAATTTTCAACCCATTGAAACTGAGTGGTGGCATTTTGATTATAATGGATGGGAAAGTTTATCAATTCTTGATTTCCAGATTAATTAACAAACGCCTTCTGAAGTGATTTTTCGATTGCTGTTTTAAAAGTTGCTAAGCCCACCGGTTTATTAAATACATATTCAATTCCGAGTTGATTGTAATCTTCAATAATATTTGTATTAAGATCACTGCTTAAAACAATTATTGGCGGTTTATACGTCATTTCAGAAACAAGAACTTTTTTTACAAGTTCCTGACCTGTCATTTCCGGCATCTGATGATCTGTAATAACCAAAGCAGGAGAGTTTGTTTTTATTTTTTCAAAAGCTTCAACTCCATTTGCAGCAGTATCAATTTCGTAACCAGGTATCATACTCTTAAGTAGTTTTGAATACAGGATTCTATCGTTTGATGAATCATCCACAAGTAATATTCTAGTTGATGAAACCGGGATTGTAAATTTGAAAGTAGTTCCAACTTGATATTCGCTTTCGACACTAATATCTCCACCATGTTTCTCAACAATTTCTTTACATAAAGAAAGCCCCAGACCGCTTCCTGTCTCACCGGCAGTTCCCGTTGTTGTATGTTTTGATTCAACAGTAAAAAGTTTACCGATATCTTCATTACTGATTCCAATTCCAGTATCGGAAACACTAAATTCAATTTGCTTTTTATCGATAAGAGGCTTTGCCGAGATTGTTATTTGGCCTTCCTCATTTGTAAACTTAATTGCATTTGAAACCAAATTATTGAAAACCTGTAAAAGAAGGTTACTGTCGGCATGTACAAAAAGGTCATTCCCAACTTCAGAAACCAGATCTATTTTTTTACGCATTGCAGCGCCTGTTAACATTTGAAACGCTTTTTGTATAATTCCGTTAGCATTAATTTTTTCTGCAATGAATTCAATTCTACCAGTCTGCAATCTTGTATAATCAAGTAATGAATTCACTAATGAGAGCATGTTCTTTGCTGAATCTTGTATGAAGTTTATATATTGAACTTGCTTCTCTTCAGGTAAATCTCGCTCTGAAAGAAGAAGATCTGTAAAACCAAGAATTGAACTAAATGGTGATCGAAGATCATGCGAAACTATTGATATAAATCTATCTTTGGATTCGTTCAAAGCTTGTAAGTCTTCGGTCGACTTTCTTATCTTTTCTTCACTCTGCTTACTTAAAGTAATGTCACTTACTAGTCCATAGATTTTTTCAAGTTCACCTTTATCATTACGAATCAAATTCAGTTTATTTTTTACCCAAACAATATTTCCAGATTTATCTACAATCCGGAATTCTATTTCCTCATTTTTTCTTAATTTATCTTTATAAGCCAACAGTGTTTTTCTGATCACTTCTTTTTTGTCATCTGGATGAATAATCTTTATCCACAATTTTGAATTCTCAATGAACTCTTCGCTTTTGTATCCAGTTATTTTCTCTATCGCAGAAGTATAAAAAACTTGCTTGATTTTATTATCAACTAATTTTGCTGTCCATGCAGAATCATTTATATTTTCAGAAATACTACGATATTTTTTTTCTGAATTTGCAAGTGCAGTTAAGAAATTTTGTTGTTCAGTTATATCACGATAAGATGCAACGACATAATACTCTTTTGCAGAACTGAAGGACTTAAGTGATTTTTCGACAACTATTGTAGAACCATTCTTTTTTATTCCATTAAAAATGTAAGTATCTGGAGATTCTTCACCCTTTTCTCTATCTTCAATATATTTAGCAACTTTATGAATATCATTATTGGAGACAAAATCGAGTGGATCTTTTCCAAGAATTTCATCCATACTATCGTATCCGAACATTTTGACAAATGATTCATTTACAAGTGTATATTCTCTGTTTTTCTGTACTGTTATTCCATCGTGCGATGTCTGGAATACTGAACGGATCATTAGATAATCATTTTCAGCATTTTTCTTCTCAGTGATATCGGTGAAGACTGCTGTATAGTATCTCACGTTACCATCAAAATCAGAGACAGCAGTAAAGTTTGCAAGAACATAAACCTGCTCATTATTTTTTTTCAGAAGCGGAAGTTCTATTGCTTCATTCTGTTCTTCTATTATCTTTTGAATATCTGGAAGATCTTCATTCATCTTATCCAAATCAATAAAATTAATAAGATTCAGATTCAGCATCTCATCTTCTGTATATCCGAACTCCTTTACAAAGTAAGGATTGACATAGTTTATATTTCCTTCAACTGTGAAAGTGCAAATAAATTCCCGTGTGTTAGTGACAATATTTCTAAAACTTTCTTCTGATCTGCGTAGTTCTCCTTCTAAAACTACTTTATCAGTAATATCAGAACATAATGCTACTAAAGAATTATTATCGTCATTGGTTTTAGAAATTCTCAAATTAATAATTTTTGTGGAATCATTTGATTTGATTTTTAGTTGGGCTTCAAATGTATTGGAAGATTTCAGATTTTCTAACAGTTGCTGGAAATATATTTTATCAATTTCAGGAAGAACATTTCCAATAAATTTTCCAAAAACCTCACTTCTTGTAAATCCAAATAATTGAACAGCTGATTCATTCCAAAAAGTAATGTTTCCATCTAAATTTAACCTAATTACAGCATCTACAATCGCTGAAGTTATGTTTCGGTAAGCTTTAAGTTCTTGGATTTCACTCTTTAGATTCGCAAATTTTTCTCTCTCTTCTGATTGATCTTTAAAAAGGATAAAGAAATATTTGATTTTAGCTGATTTTTCAACAATCGGAATTAAAGTTAAATTAAAATCTCCACCTAAAAACGGCTCTTTTTGGGGTAATTCAATAGTCCTCTGTTTTTTATCTTTTACAATTTCTACTAAAGTCTGTTCAATTATGTGGGAGTTTAAGTCAGTAAAAAGGTCAAACAGCGTCTTTTCGTTGGTTTCCTTAGCTTGGAATTTAGATCTAAGCATATGGCTTGGGAGGGAATATTTGATATTTCCGTAGATATCGGTTACCAAAAAATAATCAGAAATTGAAGAGATAAGATTATTAAAAAGATCAGATTGAATTACTTTTTCAGGTGTTGTTTTAGAAGCGGTTCTAAAATCCTCAATAATGATAATACCGCCCATAAATTCATTTTCAATTGTAATTGGTGTTCCTTTAATAACAACCACAATTTTGCTATTATCGGAAGCTTTTTGAGATGATATTTCAATTTCAAAAGGAATTCCTTCTTTAAAAAACTCTAATTCCTTTTTAATTTCGCTAGACTGGAATATTGGCAGATTGAAAATATCTTTACCGATAAGTTCGTTTTTAGAATGAAAATCAAACAAACCAAATTCGAATGCAGATTGGTTCACACTTTCTACAAGGAAATTTGAATTAACCGTAAAAATGCCTACCGGTGCGTTTTCAAACAGGTGCTTAATTTGATTTTCGGATATGTTATTACCAGTCACCTTTATTCCTAACGATTGTTAGCTTAATTAATGCTTAGATCAATTACTTTTAGGCCGGGTAATATAGATTTTACTGACAACCATAAAAGTCAAAAGTCATTCCATAAAAAACCCATAAAATTAGGCTAAAAACAAAAAATATATCCTCATTTGGTGTTTGTTTCGAGAAGAAGTGTATTATTATAAGACATAAAAAAAGCAAGTCAATTAACTCACTTTTTTCTATGAAATTAAGGCTTAAGAAACCCAACTTTTTTAAACTTGCTAACCGAAAGTTAAAAGTTGGGTTTCTGTATAAGGGTTACAATTGAGGACCAGCTGCAATTAATGCTTTACCTTCCTCATTATCTGTATATTGCTCAAAGTTCTTGATGAATAATCCAGCAAGATCTTCTGCCTTTTTATCCCACTCTGAAGGATTTTCATAAGTATCCCGAGGATCGAGAATTGCTGGATCAACTCCAGGAAGTTCAGTTGGAGCTTCCAAATTAAATACTGAGATCATTTTAGTTGGAGCATTGTCAATAGATCCATCAAGAATTGCATCAATTATACCGCGTGTATCTTTAATTGAAATTCTTTTACCGGTTCCATTCCAGCCTGTATTTACAAGATATGCAGTTGCATTATTTGCCTCCATTTTTTTAACTAATTCCTCACCATATTTTGTAGGATGCAGTGACAAGAATGCAGCTCCGAAACAAGCCGAAAATGTTGGTTGAGGAGTTGTTACACCTCTTTCAGTTCCGGCCAATTTTGCAGTAAATCCAGAAAGGAAATGATATTTAGTTTGTTCAGGAGTTAATTTTGAAACCGGAGGCATAACGCCAAATGCATCAGCAGTTAAGAAAATTACTTTTGTCGCGTGGCCTGCCTTTGAAACCGGTTTAACGATGTTTTCAATATGATAAATCGGGTAAGAAACACGCGTGTTCTGAGTAGTTGATCCATCATCAAAATCAATTTTACCATCAGCATCAAGAGTAACGTTTTCTAACAATGCATCTCTTTTTATAGCATTGTAAATATCAGGCTCTGATTCCTTATCAAGATTAATTGTTTTGGCATAACAACCACCTTCAAAGTTAAAGATTCCGTTATCATCCCAACCATGCTCATCATCACCAATAAGTGCTCTTTTAGGGTCTGTTGAAAGAGTAGTTTTCCCGGTTCCAGAAAGTCCGAAGAATATAGTAGTATCTCCTTCTTTTCCAACATTAGCAGAACAGTGCATAGCAGCCATTCCCCTTAATGGAAGGTAGTAGTTCATCATTGCGAAAATACCTTTTTTCATCTCACCGCCATACCAGGAACCACCAACTACATGCATCTTTTTTGTTAAGTTAAAAACTGTAAAGTTTTCTGAATGTAATTCATGCTTTTCCCAATCTGGATTTGTTATTTTAGCACCATTCATTGAAACAAAATCCGGTTCGCCATAATTTTCTAATTCCTCTTCTGTTGGGCGAATGAACATATTTTTGACAAAATGAGCTTGCCAGGCTACTTCCATAATAAAACGTACTTTTAGTCTTGAGTCTTCATTTGCACCGGCGAAAGTATCAACCACATATAGTTTTTTCCCAGAAAGTTGTTTTGAGACAAGATCTTTAAGATCGTTCCAAACTTCTGGAGTAGTTGGTTTATTATCGTTTTTTGCTTTTTCTGATGTCCACCATATTGTATCGCGAGTTGTATCATCTTTAACAATAAATTTATCCTTTGGAGATCGGCCGGTAAAAATACCTGTCATAACATTTACAGCCCCCAGTTCTGAAAGTTGTCCTCTCTCAAAACCTTCAAGATTTGGATCTAATTCTGCGTCATATAGGTAATCGTACGATGGATTGTGGATAATTTCCTTCACATCGGTGATACCATATTTCGATAAGTCTAAGTTTTTCATGATGGTCCCTGAATAATTTGTTTATAAAAATATAATTGCCAAATGTAAAGAATATGCGCTTCTAATTCAAGATAATTCGGGTTGTGAAAGTGCGGTCAGAGTAGATTTTTTATCTCTGAAATTATTTTATCAGATGATCCAATATTTTCACTAACATAATCAAGACAAATATCACCCTTTCTCTTTCTCTCTTCTGAATCGCTGAAGAGTTTCCTTAATATACGATAAGATTCTTTACTGTTTTGAACGATCTTACCGCTTCCTCGCTTAGCAAGTTCTAATGCCTCTTGACTATTTTCAATTTTAGGTCCAAATAAAAGAGGAATTCCGTAAACTGCTGGCTCTAATACATTATGTACACCTTTCTTAAAACTTCCCCCTACATAGGCAACATCGGCATAATAATAGAGTGTAAGTAAAATTCCGATAGAGTCGATAATAATAACTTTTTCACCATTGTAATTGTTTTTTGATGAAAACCGAATAGTATTTTCAATTCCTAAAAAATGATTTTCAATTTTTTCAAGATGAATTAAATTCGGTTCATGAGGCGCAATTATCATTACACAGTTTGGATCATTTTTAACTAATTTTTCAAAAGCAGGGAAAACAACATTCTCATCTGCTTCCCAAGCACTTCCGAAAACAAATATCTTTTTCCCTAAAAATAATTCTTCTTTGAATAATTGTTTCTCTTTTGCCAACAAACTTTTTTGGTATACTCTGTCAAAACGGGTATCACCAGCAATATCTAGTTTGTTTGTATCTAAGTCAAAACATTTAAAATTGCTAAGATCCTCATTTGAAACTGTAAGAATTTTTGTGAAGTTTTTATACAATGAATTATGGAAGTTTTTAATTATTGGTAGTTTGCGCTTTGAATTTTTCCTCATAGTTGCATCAACAATAAATGCCGGTATGTTTCTTTTCCCAAGTTCCCAAATAAGGTTCGGCCATATATCGTACCGCATAAATATCACAATATCTGGTTTGGCAACCGATATAAAATTCTTCACTCTTTTAACCGAATCAACAGGAAGATAAGCAATTGCATCAGCATAAGGATAGTTTAACGAATTATCATAGCCGGATGGTGAGAAAAAAGTTATAAGGATATTTATATTTTGCTCGCTTTTTAATTTCTGTATGATCGGCTTTGCTTGTTCAAATTCTCCAAGAGAAGACGAATGAAACCAGATCAGTTTTTTATTTCTATCCAACTTCTCAAATATTTGTGAAAGCCTTTTAATCTGTCTTTTTCTTTCGCCAAAACCCTTCCTTACTTTTTCATTAAACAATGAAGCAATACTTGATAATAAGTAGAGTTCAGGTACAATCAAAAGATTATAAAGTATGAACCAAACTGATTTCATAACTCTCCTAAAAATTTCTGAAATTCATTGTAAACTATATCTGGAGTGATCTCTGTCATACAATTAAAATGTACTTTGGGGCATTTGCTTCTTCCGATATGTGTACATGGACGGCATTTCAATTTCAAATTTTCAACAATTAAATTTTTAGCTTTATAAGGAACAAATCCAAATTCCTTAACAGTAGAACCAAAAATTGAAACTACTGGGATTTCCAATGCAGTTGCTGTATGCATTAACCCGGAATCATTACAAACGACAGCTTTACAATTCTTCATGTGAGCTGCAGTTTGAAAAAGATCATTATCGTTAGAAAGATCAATAGAATTTGGTATCATTTTTTGTAGATCACTGCAAATAGGTCTATCAGACTTACCTCCAAGAAGAATTATTCTGTGTCCATTATCAGCCATTCTTTTCCCTAAGTCAGCATAATAAAGAAGAGGCCATCTTTTAGTAAAATGAAACGCTCCCGGACATAAACCAATTACCTTTTCCTCTTGATCAATATCAGATTTAATTGAATCCGGTATAAATAGTTCAGGACTCTTTTCATCAAGGACCAAATCAGGAATAAATTTGGCATATCGTTCCGGAATAGGTTTGAGATCTTTCAACATATTGATCTTAAACTTTACGAGAAGAAACTTTTCTAAAGTTGGCTTAACAAATTTGTAGAAAGGAAGTTCAAGTTCTTTAACAATTTTTTTTGACCGAAAATTATTTTGGAGATCGATTACTAAATCGTAATTGTTCTGCTTAAGCTTTTCGGTCAGTTCCGAAGATTCATTATAGATAAAAACATCATTTATATTTGGATTTAAATTAACAGCATCTTTAAAATTTTCCTTTACTAGGAAATCAATTGATATATGAGAATAGTTGTTTTTTAAACTTCTAATAACCGGAGTAGTGAGAAGAACATCTCCTAATGCACTTAATCTGATAATTAGTATTTTTTT
>JBDLIN010000005.1:0-40545 GCA_039714835.1 Bacteroidota bacterium
TGTTTTTTTCATTAGATACCTCCAATGGTTAATGAAATAATTAGTGAAATAATGAGTTAAATCTAATAGAGAAATTTTCATTCCTCAGATTTATTAAAATATTTATCCAAACTTGTTATTTCTTAAACCTATTTCCTCACCGAAACTAAGTTACAAATACAAAGGCTAAAAAAAAAATGCAAAAAATCAGTAGCAAACGATTGTATAAGTAAGTAAATTCAAAGTGCAAATCAATCAGTTTTTAATCTAAACTAGCGTACAGTCGGTCACATTTATTTGCAAACAACTCTATTGATAAATCTTTCATAACATCACGCATAAATGTAATTAACTATATCATGCAAATTATTTGTCACGGTAAATCGATTTCTTAAATCAAGCAAACGATTGTCCATTTTGTTGACAAGTTAATTAAAAATTTTGTATTTGGCAAGTAATTAATAGTTTAAATCGACATCCTGTCGCTATTCATTAGAAATACCACTATTGAAATAAATAATTTTTCAGAAGGTCCATAGTCACACTATTATTTGCAGTATTTATTTAATTCTTGTTGAGCTTTTTCGTGACCGAGTGAATTTGCCTGTTTAAAATCATTACAGGCTCTATCTTTTACGTTTATTTCTCTGTTTGATAATCCTCTTTTATAATATGCTTGAGCGAATTTCGGCATATTGTTTATTACAATATTAAAATCTTCAATAGCTCCTAGGTAATTTTTCATTCTATATTTTACATCCCCTCTATTATATAGTGCATCGTTGTCATTTGGATTTATCTGAAGACATTTATCAAAATCAATTAGAGCTGATGAATAATCTTTAATATTGATTCGACAAACACCACGTGATAAAAATATGTCTGCATTATTCGGTCTGATCTCTAGACTTTCTGTATACCTTTCAATTGCTTCTTGAAACTCTCCATTTCTAAAATATGAATCCCCAAGTTTATGCAGTGTTTTAGAATCTTCTGGTTTAAGTTTATTGCAATTTTCGTATGCCCAAGTAGCTTTAGTAACATTCCCTCTTTGAAAATAAATATCACCAAGCATGTTAAAAGCCGGATAATATTCATCGTCAATTTCTGTAGCTTTTTCAAAATCTGATATTGCATTTTCAATTTTTCCCAAACCTCTATATGAAATTCCTCTGTTTGCAACATACTCAGCATTTGTTGGATCCAGTTGAATAGCTTTATTAAAATCGGATATTGATCCTTCAAGATTGTTTGTCATCGATTTAGAAACCCCTCTAGCAGAATAAGTACGAGCCTCATTTGGTCTAAACTCTATATATTTTGTGTATGCTTCAATAGCCCCCTTGTAATCTTTTAACTGATACTTTACATCACCAATATCAATAAGAATAACCTTATCATTTGGTTTTAATTCTAAAGCAGAATCATAATCTTCAAGTGAACCTTCATAATTTCTCGCTCTTTTATAAGCTACTGCACGACTTACATAAGCCTCAAAATCGTTTGGATTTTGTTTAATTGCTATAGTGTATTCATCAATCGCTTTACGAATTTCACCATAATACAATTCGTTATGCCCTACACGAAGTCTGTAATTGCTGCTATCGGTGAAAGCATCTACCATTCTATTCCAAGAATCACTTCTAATATTTACAAACTCCGGAATATTAGCTGCTCTTTCTTTTAATACAAAATTTTCAATTAATACTGGTGGTGAATCATTTCCGTTAGCATCGATATGTGTTAAATAAAGTTGTGTATATGGTCCGTTTTCTTTTGAAGAGAAAACTAACCATTTACTATTGGGAGACCATGAGTGCCAAGAGTTCATCTCATTATTATTACAAATCATCTCTCTCGGTTCACCGCCATTTGTAGGAATAATATTTAATTTGCTATCCGGCTGTAACAGCATAAAATTATCAGATTGAGTAAATACTAACCATTTTCCATTAGGGGATATTTTGGGAAAGTAATTACTTTTATTATTGAATGATGCCCCATTTATTGGGATTGGTTTTCCGCCTTTTCCTTTGTTGAATGGAATTTTATACAGGTCATATTTAAAATCTTTTTCTCCACTGGTGAATACTTCTGCAATTTCTTTTGGCATTATTGCTGTACCGGTGTTTTCTATTTCTTCCGATTCATAGATCGGGGCTTTAGCAAATATTAAATATTTTTCGTCAGGTGACCATTCCGGATTTGATTGAACATAATTGGGATCATCAGCACCGGGTAATGCCCAAAATTCCTCAGTCTCTGTATCATAAATTACAATTATTCCTCTTATTGGAAAAAATAATTGAGAATATAGTAAATCATCCTGCGGGACAAATATTGAACGGTCCTTTACAGTACTGGCAACATACCTTCCACTAGGTGATATTTTTGAAAGTAATCCAAATGTTGATTTTCCGTCATCACGTTTGTAATCACTCCATGTAATGATTTCATCTAATGATAAAACGGTTTCCTTCTCAATTGGGGCTATCACATAGGAACCTTTGTCGTTAGCATAATCCACATCCATTGCCATCTTTTCTCCATCAGCTGAGAATGAATGACAGTTCCCACAAACCGGCAGATCACTCATCATCACTTTAGAACCGGACTCACTGGATATTTCTCCTAATCGCCATTTGATCTTCGACATATTTTTACTTGCAAATTCAAATGGCAGTGGAACATCTCTGTAGAAAATTGACGCATTTACTGAATCTTTTGAAGTCGTAATTTCAATCTGATCACTTGACACTATTTCATTACCATCAAATCCAATAATTGAAACTGTAATTTCATTTTCAGATGAAACCTTTTTAATTAGCTCCCATTGATCCTTTAATGGTTTCCATTCTGATTTATCAGAAAAACTATTAATTATCTCTTTAGTTCCGCTACTTAATGAAATAAACCAGCGGCTAGATAAGGAATCCTTCCACCGAAAAGTCTGAGAAGTAATTTCTGGGGGAAATATTGTTTTGTCTTGGGGATAATTAATTGTTAAATTTCCAATTATCTCTTTCTTTGCTTCCCATTTCTCTTTTATAAATTTATCATTCGATTTTGCAATAAATAATATCCAAACAACTATTATTAATACTATCGCAATTGCAACGCCGGTTAATCTATTTTTCATCTAATTCTCCGAAACAATATTAGATTCAATTTTGCCAATACCTTCAATTTCAACGAGTAAATCATGTCTGCAAATATCGGAGATCAAATAAAGCGCTTCAATATTACCCCAGTGTTTTTCACAAATACTTTTTACCTTGGGAATTTCATCCTCATTTTTCACATATACACGTATATATTCTTTTGAAGTCTTTCCATCAGTAGATATTCCGTGCCTATTTAGGTTCTGTGATGAAATAAGAGCATTAATATTATCGATTGTTGTTTCAGTCTGAGCTTCTACGCTATTATCATTAATTGTATCTTCTCCTACAATAGCAGCAGTACCTGAAATAAAAATCCTATTGCAATTTTCGGTTAAAACAGCTTTTGCACGCTCAAACTTTGGTGTTGTCTTAATTTCGTTTTTATCTCCTACCAATACATTTCCAGTATATTGATGTGCATCCACCTGTTTCGGATTTTTAATGGGGACAATTGATTTTTCTCTTTTATCAGAAACAGCAATAAACTCTAATATTATACCGCCACTACTCATTCCAATACCAGTTGCTGCCGGATAACCATTTTTATATTCATCAGTTCTGTAAAATTCAGAACGAAGATCATTAAATACCTGATAATTTTGTTTTGGTCCAACGCCATTTTGCGATATTTGTAAAATACTTTCGATAAAATTCCATTGCCGCACAACATTAGAAAATTTCATTCTTTCCATTTTCAATATTTCATTCATTTTCTTCAGTACTTCTTTCGACTGATGAGAAACACTATCGAAAATATTCTCTGCAGTTATTCCACCAACATATAATGCCTTAATAAATTGTGATCTGACAACGACGTAATGTACACCAGAATATTCTTTATTAATAATTTGAATTTCTTCCGCTGGAGCATCATAAACAAAAACTTCTAATGCAATTTGCTTTTTATCCTGTGGTGGCTGACCAATAATACTAGGAGTGATTGAAACTAATTTTTTCTGTTTATTTAGAAGTGTCTCTATTTCATTTTTCTTATGAATATAGTCAATATTATTTTTTGCATTAACAAAAATTGACAGCTTTACAATCTGGTCATAATCAAAACTATTATTTGTAATAGTATGATCTAACTGCTGTATACAATCAATAAATTGCCCTTCAAGATCTAACTCATTATGTGGAAGAAGACTAAATATTCTATTCATAATCTCAATAATTTATTGAATAATTGAAAATTTAATTTCAAACCTAATTTACATTTTTTAATCATATATTTAAATAAATTCGTTTATAACTAATTTTTACTAGAATTGAACAATTATGCTTATAGTAGTTTTATGGAGTTGTAAATCTCCAATCATTTTTCGTCAATATCTTTGTCCAAAAACAATTTTGCCTGAGCTAATTTAATAGCCCAGACAAAATTATAGGAGGTACTATTTCATTAATATAGCCTTTTGTGTGGCCTGATAATGACTTGATTTCATATGGAAGAAATAGATTCCAGTTGAAACTTGCTCGCCATTATCATTTTTTGCATCCCAAGTAACTTCGTAACTTCCTGCATTCATCTCTGTATTTACAAGTGTACGAACTTTTTGTCCCATAATGTTATAAACATCTATTTGAACATTGTTAGAAACTGGAATAGCAAATTTTATGTTTGTAGTTGGATTAAATGGGTTCGGATATGCATTTCCTAATTTATAAGTATTAGGTAGTGCAACTATTTCTTTTTCTACACCCACAAGACCATCATATCCATCTTCATATGCAGAAGTGAAAACAACTTCGTCAATAATCCATTCTCCAGGAGTATCATAGAGATCACCCAAATCACCCCATTTACTATCTGCAGAAGCACCATATGCATCTATAGTTGCTTGGTCACCTTCAGGTTTTGTATGCCATTTGATTGTTCTCATTAATCCTTCATCAAATGCAAATCCTGCTTCAGTATCATCTGCTGATCCTTCCCATACTGAACTCCATGGTAATAATGCTTCTACTGCAGCTTGATCTGTCATTTTTAAGAATTTCCATGGTATAGAAACAAATTGCCATTCACCATCAAAAGGATTATCTCGCAATACTTGTACATCACCATATTCATCTACTATAAGAACTGTTTCACCATCAACAAATGTACTAACAGCATATTGTTTTTGAGTTGCACCAGCATCTGCATCTGCCCATGATTGAGCTATAAACCAGAAAGGAGCTGTACCAGCATCTGCTTTTAACCAGAATGTAACACGGTCTGTTTCACTTGCATCTAAAGGAATATCCCAACCTTCTGCTGCACCGTCACGATGAATATCCATCCAACAATTGTTACTAGGAATTTCTCCCATTCCTAATTTCATTGCATATGGACCATCAGCTACATCATCACCGGAAATGTCCATATAGTTTTCTGCGCCAACGCCAGAACCACCATTTACACACCAGCGAACTATATTTTCAGCACCTGGGTTATCTTTTGTTCCGTAACGTGTTGTTCCACCAACAGAGTTATTCTGGCCTTCGTCAGGATCCATCATTTCGTTTGTATATAATTTTATTTCTTTTTTATATCCACTTGCATCAAATGGAGGAAGGAATCTTACTTCGTCAATAATCCATTCTCCAGGAGTATCATAGAGATCACCCAAATCACCCCATTTACTATCTGCAGAAGCACCATATGCATCTATAGTTGCTTGGTCACCTTCAGGTTTTGTATGCCATTTGATTGTTCTCATTAATCCTTCATCAAATGCAAATCCTGCTTCAGTATCATCTGCTGATCCTTCCCATACTGAACTCCATGGTAATAATGCTTCTACTGCAGCTTGATCTGTCATTTTTAAGAATTTCCATGGTATAGAAACAAATTGCCATTCACCATCAAAAGGATTATCTCGCAATACTTGTACATCACCATATTCATCTACTATAAGAACTGTTTCACCATCAACAAATGTACTAACAGCATATTGTTTTTGAGTTGCACCAGCATCTGCATCTGCCCATGATTGAGCTATAAACCAGAAAGGAGCTGTACCAACATCTGCTTTCACCCAGAAAGATACTTGTTCAGTACCACTAGCATCTAAAGGAACATCCCAACCTTCTGCTGCACCATCACGGTGAATATCAAGCCAACAGTTATTACTAGGAATTTCACCCATTCCCAATTCCATTCCGTATGCACCTTTAACTGCAGCTGCATTCGTAATGTTCATGAAATTTTCTGCACCAACACCAGAACCACCATTTACACACCAGCGAACTATGTATTCGGCACCTGGGTTATCTTTTGTTCCGTAACGTGTTGTTCCGCCAACGGAGTTGTTCTGACTCTCGTCTGGGTCCATCATTTGATTATCATAAATTACAATTTGGTCAACTCGTTCTATGCTATTTACAGGTTTTTCACCACTAGCAAATAGAAGACCACTTGTAACTACAAGAATCAAAGAAATGGATAGAATTGTTTTGATTTGTTTCATCATATGAACCTCATATTATTAATAAATGTTAATTAGTTGACTTACTTAAGTAGCTTATTTGCCTCCATTTTTATTTATAATATATTGTTTAAAATCCTTCTACTCTTCCGTCTTCTCTGTTTGATCGAATGATCACAAACTTCCCGATCTTTTCCCCTTTGTCACTTTCTACATGATAAAGATAGACTCCGCTAAATACTAACTGATTATTTCTACTTACTTGGTTCCAGGCTTCCTCACCAGTTCCATCCGTATGTTCTATTGTTTTTACTAAATCACCTGTCATTGTGAATATCTTTATCGTACATTCCTTTGGCAGATTGACGAACATTATTTTATTCGGTTCACCCGGCCAGTTATTTTTTACTGATAGATCATGATATGGATTAGGTACAACTGAAATTTCATCCATTGAGAATTCTGTTTTTACCGAGTCAGGATCAAGGTAAGGATATACCGGGGAATGTCTTTGTGACATATTCCAATATTTCCCAGACTCTAAACTTTGTCCAGGATTCTCCCAATTTTGTGAACCGTCATCAAATGCTGTTACATAATAAAAATATGCAAATCCTCTCTGAACTGTTGTATCTTTAAATGATGTTGCTACTGGATTTCCAGAATTACCTCCACACTCCCAGATCATTTTATATGTTGAATCATTTAGACCTTGTGTTCTGTAAATACGGTACCCAGAAAAATCATTTTCACCAGAATCATAGTCAGGTTCACTTGAAACATCACTCCATTTCAATAGAACTGACCTATGTGCTGCAGTAATTTCGAGATCAGGTGCTGGTGGGGGATCTGGGATATCAAATGGATCTCTTCCAAGCTTCTGATTTTTAAAGTACCTTCTAGTTGCAGTACTGAATACCTTGAATAGTGAATCTCGTCCGGTGGCAAGTAAAGCATTTTTTTCTGCATCAGAGATCCCTGAACTGCTTCCTTTATAACCTTCCCACCATTTTTGTCCATAATATGAACATGTATCTTGGGCTATTCCGTTTACTGCTACTAACATTGTCCAATGAAGTTCTGAATTAAACGGCATTTCATATGGACCGATAGTTATATAAGGATTCGGTCTAGCAACTGTATTCGGATCTGTGGGATCTGTAAATCCTGATTCTTGAGGACTAGGCCGATGATGTTGCCAATTTTCTCCTGCAGCTGATCCATCTCCTTCAAAGAAGTATTTATATCCTTGGGCTGATGTCCATCCATTTTCAGGTATTGTTGAAGGTTGCCAAGCTGTTGTAACTGGTTGTGACAGGTCATTAGTTTCATCCTCTGTACTCATATCAGCATGTAGAATTCCCATCCCAAAATATTGAGGTGATAAAAATTTCCCTAGTACCGGTCTTGGCAAATCCCATCGCTGGTTATTGTTAGGATCTCCTGTCTCATCATACTCTGTTTGTGGAGCATCTCCATCCCAAACTACAAATACACGAAGAGAATCAGCCGATGGATCACCCGCTGGATTAATTGGAGTCCCTCCCCCAATATAATCTAAATAATTTTCCCCATAATATTCTACCCAATCATCTGTATTGTTTTCCCAAATTCTTGCCTCCTGTTCTGATCCTTCAAAGCCAATTGTCGGTTGAATACCATATGAAAAATAGACATTATGTAAAATCTGATCTCTGAGTTCAGGAGAATCATTTTCGTTAGCATCAGTATTACCATTGTTCAATGCATGAAAATCTACTATTAAATAGCTGTCAGCATTTTTCACAGCATAAGCATAATAATCTTGTTGAAAAGTAATACCAATCTTTGAACCCCAGCGAATTTCCATTTTTGCATCTGAAATTAAGTCCGGATCAATCTCATCATACTCTTGTCTTGGAGGAATAAGTTCACCATTTACGTAAGTATCCGGTGGTTTTCTTTTTAGGATTACTTTCATCCATACATTTGAACCACCAGCTTGATTTTCTGTATGACAGATTACACTGCCACTAGTAGTATACACAACGTATGGATATTCTGTACCTCTTCTATCTTTCCAATCAGTTAACCCTGCGCTTAAACCTCCCATTCTTGCACAGCCGTTTGCCAGCATTGTTTCTCTTTGTGTTGGACCATTGATTTTATCAGCCCAATGATTTCCCGGCCAATTATAGCCGATCTGCCATCCACCACTAGGAATATCTTCATCAGTTTGCCATAACTCTCCTATACGGACTGATCTTGTTCCAGCTATTTGACTATACGTATCTCCAGTATACAAACTTAAAGTACTTATAATCACAAATATTACTGTAAGTGCTCTTTTCTTAAACAAAATAGTTCTCCTTTAAAATTTTAGACTAACAGTGAATCGATTGACATTACCAAAGAGTGAAAAATTTGAATAAGCATATTCAAAGCTCACTCGTAAGGCGTTAACATCAACATTTACTCCCAATCCGGCACTTATATCTTCATTATCATAATTGAATTTATATCCTGTTCGTAAATAATAGGTACCTCTAAACGAATACTCTAAACCAAAGTGCTGCCTTTCACCATAATCTTTCGGATGAAGGGCATCCCATGCTAGCATAATTATGTGATCATTATTTTCAGGAAATAGTACTTGATTTAATTCGAAAGAGAGACCAAATCTAAATGTTAATGGAATTGCTTTATTTGCAAAATTCTGGATTGCCATCCCAATTTTTAATCCCTTATATTGAGTGTCATAGTATGTGCCAAGATCAAATGCTATCGCATCATCAATGTTAGAAACATCCTTATGTTCTTCAAATTCAGTACCTATATACCACCATGTTTCAGTATCCCCAAGATTTTGATATATATATTTTACCTGCCCACCAACAGAAAATTGTTCCGATAATTCCTTTGCGAATCCTAATCCTATTGCATATTCTTTAACAGTGAATTCTCCCAATGTTTGGTAACTTTCCCATCCGTGAGGATCAACTATTGTTCTTTGCATTGGTCCATAATCAACATTAATATAGTCTAGAGTAAAGGTACCAACATCCTCCCATGTGTATGAAATAACACCTGAAAGATGATTAATATCTGCAATCCACTGAGTTGAATTTAATGTAAGGTTTAGACCATTTGACAACGCTGGTGCAGCAGGATTAAAGAAAATTGAGTTAGGATCCTTACCAACAGCTGTGAAGGCATCCCCCATACCAGCTGCCCTTGCGCCTACTCCAATTTTTAGAAATTGCATTTTGCTTTGTGCAACTTTGTCACCAGCAAACAGACTTGATTGCAGACCAATACAAATAAGGACTATAACTATTGCTTTTAATCTTTTCATTAAATTTACCTTGCTATTACTTTCTGCTTATGATGTAGATTTAATTTATATTATAACGTATACCCATTATAACTCTCATAGGACCACCCATTCGTGTTATATAATTTTCACCTGGTCTTTCTGCAGCCCTATCTAAATAATCCTGCTCATAATCGCCAACCCTATCACCTTCCTTCAGCGAATTATAATATCTGTATATCTCTGATGATTTATCATTAGTGAATCCACGCAATATACCTGTGTTTAAATACTGCTTATTGAAAGGATTGTGGATATTCACATATAATGTAAGTTCAGAACCAAAAATGTGGAAGTACCGATTGATATTAAAATCCGTCATAAAATAATCCACATTTTGCATATTATTATATACTGAAGGATCATTATTCGGACTCCAGGTAAAATAGTCCCCTGCTTTCCAGTTGAAGATTGAATTAATTTGCCAGCCTCCGAAAATATTCATACCTAAAACCTCTGGTCCCCAATTAAATGGAGTGTGAAGATCAAGATTGAGCATAAAACTTGGCTGCCATTCCCAGAGAATATCATCCGGGTAAGAATATTTTGAAAATGTAGAAACATTATTCGGATCATCTTCCGGAAAGAGTTTACTGTATCCAATTTGTCCTTCTTTTTTTCCCATGAATTCAGTCTGGAACCAGCCGGTTATGAATTTCCCAATTGTTTTATAAAGGCTTATCTCAATACCTATTATATCTTCATAGTTCTTATTCGTCCATGTATAATAGAAGGCTTGAGTATCACTACTATATGGCTTAAAATATTGTACTCTATCGTCCGTACTACTCTGGTCAGTAACATCTTTATAATAAATTGCGGCATGGATTAAATATTCTTTTAAGAAATTTTGTTCATATCCCAACTCATATTGAATCGTTTTATATGGCAGGAGATTTCCATTTCCAATCCACATTGGACGTGACCAATCATAAGTTTTCGGTCTATATCCATATCTTAAACCATTTTTGGGAGAACTATAAGCATGCCCATAATTAAAGAATATTTTACTTGTTGCCGAGATCGGGTGTGATATTCCTAAACGCGGACTTATTTTAAGGTATTTCTCACTTCTGCCAGTTTCTAAACTATCTGCAATATTTCTGAATGGATTATCCGGTTCTCCTCCAAACAAAGCTTCATTAAATGGATCGTCCGGAGAAAGAATATTTGAGCCGGCATCAAACAATTCTGCTCTCACACCAACATTTGCGATCAATCCTTCAAACTCTATTCTATCCTGAATATAACCTGCAAAATATTTAGGATGTTCATCGTATAAAACTGAATGCCATTCATCATTTCTTGCATTTGTTATATGCGTCCAATCTCTACTTATTTTACTTTCTGTATAAGCTAATCCTGCTTTAAATAAATGATATTTATTTGCTTGATGTGAAATATCTGCTCTAACATTAAATGTCCAGCCCGAAGATATTTCCTCTCCATCTGATGATTGAAGTAAGTTCACCCTTCCTGGTTGATCATATTCAGTCATACCAATATCATCTCCCGCCCAACCGAAAGGCGTTTCATCTAACTCAATAGGTGGACACCAAATTTGATCTCCAGGATAAAAGGTTGTATCAACTGTTACATATCTGTTTGCGGCTTCATCCCAATAACCCTGAGTTTCTATAGTATCTCCTTCAGATATTGTATAATATTCTCCAGGTATAGTTTTAATAATTGTCGAATCTCTCTCCGGACCATGAACAAAATTATAATCTGTTGATGTTTTGTTTGCTCTAATCTCGTAATATGTTGACGGAGAAAGAACATGCTTAAAACTCAATCCATAGTTAGAGACTGTCATATCTCCGAGTGGATTATTCAAATTACCATATGTACCTCCACCACCTTCTAACATTATGAATGCACTTTCACCATAATCTGATTCAAATAATGCCATTCCTTTTTGTACAGACTGCATTCCCATAAACGTTAGAAGCATATTTGGTGTGATTTGATAAGTTAAATTAACCTGTCCATTCCGTAAACCGAAATGATCACGGTAAGCTGGTTGAGCGTATGCATCTTGCTGGTCACGATAACTTACCATAAAACCTAAACCCGGAATTAAAGGAACAGGACCGCTAAAAGTAACGTCCATTACATGGTTGTGAACATTCCCTTCTTCTCTACCTCTATGTCTCCATCTCCACAATTCTCTTCTTTGATTAGGAGTAAGGTCATTGGTGGAATCACTATCCGATAAAAATTGATTTGCAAATGCAGGCCATCCCATAAAACTATCGTCAGGATGCGGAAATTTTTGTCCTAGTATTGTTGAATCCATCGACCAATCACTACCATAAATAAGATAATATTTATCTTCTGTATAGTTATGTGGTCCATAATACTTATAATCGGCAGGCTCATATCGAGAATCCAGAGACAAAGAATATTTTGTACCACCCTTTTCTGTCACAACATCAATTACACCGGAACGCAAATCCCCATATTCGGCTGTAAATCCACCAGTTTGAATTGAAATTTCTTTAATAGCCGTTCTATTAAATGACAAAAAGGGAACATTAAAAATTTCATTTTTCATCGAAAAGCCATCAAGGTATGCCATAATTTCATCCGATGAACCTCCACGAATGGAAATGTTATTTGAGAATGGATCTATCTGAACACCAGGGGCCAACCCAATAATCTGCTCAACACTTGCTACCGGAAGACTTTTAGTGTTTTCTTGGTTTAAAATTGTTTCACTGGAGGATACATCTAATTTTACTACTTCTTTTGCCGCTGTAACAACAACTTCATCCATATCAAGAGTCGTCGGCATTAAAGTGAAATCTAATTTTACAGTTCTTCTAGATTCAATTAAAAGATCAACTACCCTCTTAGTTTGGTATCCCATCATTTTTGCTTCAACAACGTATCTATCTGGTGCAAGATTTAGTATAAAATAATGACCGTCAATATCTGTCGCTGCACCAATTGGAATATCCAACTCTTCAATCGTTTGGTTTTGAAGCCATCTTCCAACAACTACAATATTTGCACCTACTAATGATTCTCCTGTTTCACCATCAGTCACATTCCCGGCTAGTTTTCCTGTACTTGATGCAATTATCGTAGAAATACTTATTAGCAGCAAAATGTTTATGAATATAATTCGCTTAACCAACATATCCTCCTTGGTTAAATTTTTTCATCTGAATTGCTATTGATATATCGAAGTAGTAATAATTCTTAATTAACACATATTGTAGTTGAAGAATGTTTATACTCTGTAAAAGGGAAACAAAAGAAATGTATAAACAGTCAAGAAATAAAATAAGAGGATTTATCGATTTTAATGTCTTCTGATACATAAAGATATCTTTAATTAAGTACGAAAGCATATTTAACCAATATTTAATTTAAAAGTACATTACATGATAAATAATAAGTGCTAACGATTGTATTGCTTAATTAAGACAAACAATCGATTGACGCAATCGATTGTGTTCTTAAGTACAAGTTAAAGAAAATTTTATGATAAGGCAAATATAAATTAGATTACTCTCACTTCATTTTGTAATTCATTATTTAAAAACCTACTACTCTTCCGTCTTCTCTATCAGATCGTATGATCACAAACTTCCCTATCTTCTCTCCCTTTTCACTCTCAACATGATATAAATAGACTCCGCTAAAGACTAACTGATTGTTTCTACTTACCTGATTCCAGGCTTCTTCTCCCGTACCATCCGTGTGATCCAATGTTTTCACCAAATCTCCAGTCATTGTAAATATCTTTATTGTACATTCCTTCGGCAGATTTACAAACATTATTTTATTCGGCTCTCCCGGCCAGTTATTTTTTACAGAAAGATCATGATATGGATTTGGGACTACAGTTATTTCATCCATTGAGAATTCTGTTTTTACCGAGTCAGGATCGAGGTAAGGATATACCGGGGAATTTCTTTGTGTCATATTCCAGTATTTTCCCGATTCTAAACTTTGACCTGGATTCTCCCAATTTTGTGATCCGTCATCATATACTGACACATAGTAATAATATGCAAATCCTCTCTGGACTGTGGTATCTCTAAAGGATGTTGAAACTGGATTTCCAGAATTACCTCCACACTCCCAGATCATTTTATATGTTGAATCATTTAAGCCTTGTGTTCTATAAACTCGATATCCTGAAAAATCATTAACACCAGTATCAAAGTCGGGCTCTCTAGAGACATCACTCCATTTCAATAGAACAGATCTATGAGCAGCAGTAACCCAAAGGTCTGGTGCCGGTGGTGGATCTGGTATATCAAATGGATCTCGGCCCAACTCTTGATTCCTAAAATGTCTTCTTGTTGCAGTACTGAATACTTTAAAAAGAGAATCACGTCCAGTAGCTAACAATGCATTTTTTTCTGCATCTGTTATACCACTACTACTTCCTTTATAACCTTCCCACCATTTTTGTCCATAATATGAACATGTATCTTGGGCTATTCCGTTTACTGCTACCAACATTGTCCAATGTAATTCTGAATTGTAAGGCATCTCATATGGACCGATAGTTATATAAGGATTTGGTCTGGCTACTGTATTTGGGTCTGTTGGATCAGTATAACCATATTCTTGAGGACTAGGCCGATGATGCTGCCAATCTTCTCCTACAACTGATCCATCACCAACGAAAAAGTAGTTATATCCTTGAGCTGTTGTCCATCCATGTTCAGGTATTGTTGCTGGTTGCCATGCTGTTGTAACTGGCTGTGATAAATCATTCGTTTCGTCCTCTGTGCTCATATCTGCATGAAGAATTCCCATCCCGAAATATTGTGGTGATAGAATTTTTCCCAGTACTGGTCTTGGCAGATCCCATGCTGTGTTATTATTGGGATCTCCCATTTCATCATACTCTGTTTTTGGGTCATCCCCATCCCACACAATAAACACACGTAATGAATCAGCGGTTGGATCTCCAGAAGGATTTGTTGGTGTCCCTCCTCCAATATAATCTAAATAATTCTCTCCATAATACTCTACCCAGTCATCTGTTTGGGCTTCCCATATTTTTGCTTCTTGCATGGAACCTTCAAATCCAATGTGAGGTTGGATACCATAAGTAAAATAAGCATTGTGTAAAACTTGGTCTTTTAGTTCAGGGGTGTCATTTTCATTTGCATCTGTATTCCCATTGTTTAATGCATGAAAATCTACAATTAAATAGCTATCAGCATTTTTCACTGCATAACCATAGTAATCTTGCTGAAATGTTATACCTATTTTTGAAGCCCATCGAATTGATAATTTTGCATCAGAAATCAAGTTTGGATCTATTGCATCATACTCTTGCCTTGGAGGTATAAGTTCACCATTTACATAAGTATCCGGAGGTTTTCTTTTTAGGATTACCTTCATCCATACATTTGAACCTCCAGCTTTATTATCAATATGACACATATTACTACTGCCTGTTGCCCACACAACAACTGGAAATTCATCACCTCTTCTATCTTTCCAATCTGTAATTCCAGCACTTAATCCTCCCTTTCTAGCACAACCATTTGCAAGCATTGTTTCTCTTTCAGTCGGACCGTTAATTTTATCAGCCCAATGATTTCCCGGCCAATTATAGCTAAACTGCCATGCACCCTCTGGAATTGCTCTATCAGTCTGCCATAGTTCTCCAACACGGATAGATTTTTCACCAGATGTTTGACAATACGTCTCTCCAGAAAGTATAACAATTATGCTTATAGTTATAATTAATGCTTTAAGTGCTCTTGATTTAAACAAAATAAATCTCCTTTAAACTTTAAGATTAAAAGCCAATTTTGATAAGTATTACCAAAATTATCCTTCCTTTTATTTATTAAAAACCTTCTTGTCTATTTGCTCCTTTTTTTGATCTGACAATCACAAATTTGCTTATCTTATTTTCTATGGAACTTTCAACACTATATATATTAGTTTAACAAAACATTACCAAACAGCATGATTACTATCACTATCGATTACATTGCAAATTAGGACAAGCAATCGTTTGCATAACTAAAGGAAAGCTATTAAAAATATTCTAATTAGACAAGTATTAAATAAATAGAAATTTATCTAATTCATTCTGTTTTTTAATAAATTTTACCAAAAAAAACATCAGGATTTTTAAATCAAATGGTATTACAAATACTATTCGGTGTATCTCTGTAATAAATATATGTTGGTAGGGATAATTTAAATATTGAAAATTCATTTTCTGCCCGTTCAACGAAGTCTGATTCAGGACTGTAGTTTACTTTGTCAAAACCATTTAACTCTTTGAACACTTTCCTCTTTCCAAAAAGAGTTCCTCCAATTATGCAATCATTCAGATGAATCTTTTTAGTCAGATCATTTTTATCTTTAACATATTCATCACCAATTATTTTAGTAGTACTGTGAATAAGATCAATATTTTCATGTGCATTTAAATATTCAACTCTTAACAGGATATGATCTTTTAGATATTCATCATCACTACCGAGAAATGTGATATAGTCTCCTGATGATAGATCTATTCCCTTATTCATTGAGAGGGCTACACCTCTATTTGAATGAAAGAAATATTTAATATTTGAGAATTGACTCATGTATGAGGTTAGAACATTTTTAGTTTTATCAGTGCTTCCATCATCAATGACAATCAACTCCCAATTTTTATACGATTGATTAATTACAGAATCAATAGCTCGAGAAATGTACTCTTTCCTATTATATGTTGGAAGTATTACTGAAACAGTTTTTGTGTTGGGATTGTATAAATTCATTAAATATTCAAATTAAAATTAATCCTCTTTTGAGGCTTTATTTTTATATATTTTGATTTTGGATTAAATATAACTATTTATTTTTAAATGAATTATCGGGATCAGAAAAAATTTATCGACGCACTCAGAAGATATGAAAATAAAATGGATTCAAGAGAGCGTTATGATTATAAAATTTTTGTGAAGCGACAAAAGGATGATGAAGAGTTTGATACAATTTCTCAAAAGAAATTATCTGATCTTTATATCAAGTATTATGTAAATCGTCAAAAAAAAAGCTTGGACTCCCTCTTCAAGAAATCAGATGATAATAACAACTAGTCGCATTAATCTCAATAATACGCTATAAAAAAATTTGAGGAAAGAATGAATCAAAAGACACTATACAGAATTATTGGATCAGTTGTATTCATAATTGCATTATTAGTATATTTTTTAACTGTACAACCTTCTGTTTCCTTTTGGGATTGTGGTGAGTTTATTGCATCTTCTTATGGAATGCAAGTACCGCATCCTCCTGGGACACCATTCTTCCTCATACTTGGAAGACTTTTTTCAATAATTCCTTTTGCCGAGAATATTGCATTCCGGGTAAATATTATTTCAGTTCTTTCAAGTGCTTTTGTAGTTCTTTTCCTCTACTTAATAGCGGTTAAATTAATTGAGAATTATAATAAAAATAAATATGATTCCTTTCTTAATGCACTTGGAACATACTTTGCCGCAGCAATTGGCGCTTTGTCATTGGCTTTTGCTGATACTTTTTGGTTCAATGCTGCAGAAGCTGAAGTTTATGCAATGTCAACTTTCTTTATTGCATTTGTAACCTGGCTAATGCTGTTATGGAATGAAAGAGCTGATGAGCCGGATAATGAAAAATACTTAATAATGATTGCATATCTGCTTGGTCTTTCAATTGGAGTTCACTTAATGTCTGTTCTTGCGATGGTACCAATTGTTATGACAATTATGTTTAGAAAATATTTAACTGATGATAACACATTAAAGAAAACTTCGTATATATTTCTCATCCAAGCTGCTGGAACTATTATAATTGCTTTAATAATCTGGGCAGGCGCTACAAAGGCAATTGTACCATCACCAGAGGAATATAAGGCCTTTGATATGAGATTTGTAACACTGATCGGTGTTTTCTGGGTTATTTTTATGGCAGCAATGTGGAAAAAGATCTTCCAAAAGAATTCATTTTATATACCAATTATTATTGGTGGAGTATTTTTACTTTCTGTTTACCCCGGATTTGTAAAATACATTCCAAAATTGATCTTTGCATTAAGCGGAAATGATTTTACTATGAATGCTGTTGTCTTCTTAGCGATCTTTGCATTGGTCGGTTATATAATCTACTGGTCAAAGAAAACAGATAAGCCAACTACAAATTTACTTGCAAAGAGTGTTTTGTTTATCTTGCTTGGATACTCTACTTACTCTATGACCATGATCAGGGCAAATCAAGATACACCTATAAACTTGAATGATCCCAGAACGATGTCAGAATTCCATTCATATATGAATAGAGAGCAGTATGGTGATTTTCCAACATTTAAAAGAAGGTTTTCACCGGAAGCTCATCAGCAAGGAATTTATTCAAATTACAGCAGTGACCTTGACTTCTTCTGGAGTTTTCAAATGCAGCATATGTTTAACCGATATTTAGGATGGAACTATATTGGCAGAATCTCTACTGTTCAAGGTTCAGGAATTAATTGGACTCAACTTTTTGCAATACCATTTCTAATTGGATTTTTTGGAATTATTTATCATTTCAAACGTGATTGGAAATTGGCTTCAGTTATGATGGCAATGTTCATTTTTCTTGGGTATCTAACTGCTTTCTATCAAAATCAGCAGCAGCCGCAGCCAAGAGAGAGGGATTATTTTTATGTAGGTGCTTTCTTTGTTTACTCAATTTGGATTGCAATAGGTACTCGTGGAATTCTTGATCTGATTCATTCCCAATTTAAAGAATCAAAGTTGCTTAAACCTATTTATACTCTTGTGCTAACATCGATTATTATTATTGTACCTATTAACATGTTTGCATCAAATTATTTTTCACATGATAGATCTAGTAATTATGTTCCTTGGGATTATGCATACAATTTATTACAAAGTGCAGCGCCAAATGCTGTCCTATTTACTAATGGTGATAATGATACATTCCCTCTTTGGTATTTACAGGATGTTGAAGGAGTAAGACGTGATGTTAGAATTGCTAATCTCAGTCTTTTAAATACTCCTTGGTATATAAAACAGCTCAAAAATACTACTCCATACGGAAGTAAAAGTGTAGCTATGACTTTATCTGATAGAGAACTTAACAAGATTGGACCTTCCAAGTGGGAACCAAGGGAAATGAAGTTACCTGTTCCGGAAAATGCTTATAACGAGTATAACTTATATAATGCTGAAAACATAGATTCAGTTTATAAAATCTCTGAAAACTCTAGTTCCAATTCAGGTCAAATTAGCTGGATGATGAATAATACTACGCAATACGGAAATATTCCTGTTGTTCGAATACAAGATATCATAGTGCTTGATATAATTAAGGCAAATAATTGGGAACGTCCAATTTACTTTGCTGTAACTTGTTCAGATAATGCTCGCATTGGATTAGATGAGTATCTTCAAATGGAAGGCATGGCTTTCCGACTTGTACCTAAAAAGAGAGCAACTCCTGTTTACTATATCAATGAAAAGATAATGGAAGAACACTTATTCAATGAACCAGATGGATTCAGTAAGGATTATCTGCCAGGGTTTAAATTTAGAGGACTTAATGATGAATCAATATTTCTTGACAACAATCATAAAAGATTAGCTCAAAATTATAGGAACTCATTCTTAAGATTGGCCATTCATTACTTGGATAACAATAAAAATAAGAAAGTTGTTGAAACTTTAGACGAAATGGAGAAAAAATTACCGCGTAACATTGTTAATATGCCATATCAACTTATGAATGATTTAGCAAGAATTTATATGAATGCTGGCGGTATTTCCCAACATCAAAAAATTATTGAAGAATTAGAACCAATGATGTTAAAGTTGATAGAAGTAAATCCTCGGGATTTTCAACGTCAAGATAATCCATATATTATTTTACGCGATATATATGAAAGTCGAAAAGAATACAATAAGCTAGTTGAATTATTTGAAGGTTTGCAAAGAGAATTACCAGATGATTCAAATTTAAAATCTTTAGTGCAGAGATATAAATCAATGGCAGATACGCAAGCATTACAGAGCATACCAAAAGATACAAGTAATGCCAAGTAATCAAATTCATGTAAGTTTTGTAATAGTGGAGATGTGAATTGAAAATACTTGTAAATGCTCTCTCTGGTATTGGAGATGCTTTAATGTTTACCCCAGTTCTTTCTATCCTAAAGAAAGAGCTGCCAGACTCACAAATCGATGTTTTAGTGATGTTCAAGGGTGTCAAAGACCTCTACGAAAGTCTTGGAGAAGTTGATAATGTCTATCATCATGACATGCTTAATTCTAGTAAATTTTCTAATCTGAATTACATATATAACCTACGAAAAAACAGATATGATATTTCAATTAATGTATATCCTTCAAACCGAAAAGAATATAATATCGTAAATCTTCTAATCGGAGCGCCAAAGCGTGCTGCAGTAAAGTACAATAGAAAAGATAGACTCAATTTAGGTTTTCTAAACAATTATCGAATTGAGGAAAATGATAATCTGCATTGTGTTGAGGAAAATATAAAGCAGATTGAAAACTTATTAAATATTAAAGTTGAAGATATTCCCAAACTTAATTTTCCGTTGCCCGAAGAGGATCAAGACTTTGCAGTAGAGTACTCACAAAAGATGGGGATAAGCAATAACGATTTTGTTGTTGGTATTCATGCCGGATGTTCGGTGCTAAAAAATCATATTAACAGAAGATGGTCTCCAGACAAATTTGCCGAGTTAACTTCGGTTTTAATCAATAAAAAAAACGCAAAAGTTCTATTGTTCGGTGGTCCTGATGAAAACGAATTGAAATCAGAAATTGTCGCCCAAGTAAACTCATCTCAATTGATAAATGTAGAGACAAAGAACTTGCGGCAAACTGCTGCTGTTATAAAACGTTCAGATCTATTTGTAACAAACGATTCTGGATTGATGCACATCGCTGCAGCACTTGAAAGAAAGATTATTCCAGTTATTGGTCCAACAAATGGAAATTATATCCATCCATGGAAAACTGAGTATAAAACTGCTTCGCTTCACCTCGATTGTTCACCATGTTTTTACTACTCTCCAAAACCACTCACTTGCAGCCGAAAGGATGTGCAGTTTAAATGTTTAAAAGAATTAAGTGTTGAAAAAGTTCTTAACACTATCGAAGAAATTATTTGAAATATTTTACTTCGGTTTTATTTTTTCTTTGCGACCTTTGTGTCTTCTCTGTGCGCTTTGCGGTTAGATTTTATAAAACCAAAGCATTCTTCTACAGAATCAAAGCATTTTACTAAACCGGTTTCTCTTTTCTCAAATTTGATCCGTTCCTCCATTGTGCTTACAATTTTTCCCCACATTTCACCATGACATGCAATCGGTTTACGAGTACTTAATTTTTTGTTTATCAATTCCCAGGTAATTGAAAGTTCTACTAAAGTACCTGTTCCGCCACGGAGAATAATGTATGCATCACCGATTTCAATTAATTTCTCAATACGTTCAAAAAGTGAACTGCAGTGAATCTCTTTTGTTAGATATTGACTTGGTTTTGCTGAAAATAGATCTACAGTAACTCCAATCACTTCTACATTAAATTCACTTGCCCCTTTTGAAACTGCATCCATTATACCTCGATATCCACCAGTGCAAACAGAAAAACCAGATTCTCCAATAAGCCTTCCTAATTGATAGGCAGTTTGATATTCTTCTTCATTCGGTAAAGGTTTTGAACTTCCAAAGACTGTGATTATCATTATTACTTATTCTCCATTCAATTGGACTATGACTTTTCTATGTCGCGGACGATTATCAAAATCGATTAAAATAATTTGCTGCCATGTTCCTAAAAGCAATCCTTTATCAGAAAACGGTACGGTGAAAGATGCTCCTTGTAATGATGCCCGAACATGAGAGAATCCATTTCCATCATGCCATGTTTCATCGTGATGGTAACTTTCATTGGAAGGAATTATCTTTTCAAAAAATTTAGGATAATCTTCTAAAAGACCTGGTTCATATTCGATTGTAGTTATTCCTGCAGTTGCTCCCGGTGCAAATACGAGCAGACTTCCTTCTGTAAATGAACTTTTTAATAACAGGGATTCAACATGACGGGTTATATCTATTATGTCATTAAATCCTTTTGTTTCAATAGAGAAAGAATGGGTTTGTACCATGTTATCTTATAACTGATTCGTTAATGTCTTTTTCAAGTTCAGATTTTGTTCTTTTCTTTTCAGAGAATGTAGGAATCAATAATAAATGTATTGTTACTCCAATAGCTATAATCAGTAATCCGATTTTTATAAAAATGTTCTCTACAGCATAAATAATTGTTGATCCAATAATTAGCCAAAGTGAAGTCAAAGAAATAAATTTTACTTGAATGGAAATTCCCTTTCCCTCTCTGTAGTTCTTGATGAAACTTCCAAAAAATCTATTATTAATTAACCAATTATAAAATCTATCTGAACTTTTGCTAAAAAGTGCAGCAGCAAGCAACATAAAAGGAGTAGTGGGAAGCAAAGGAAGAAAAATTCCAATAAAACCTAGGATTATTGATAGGGTTCCTGCTGTAATCAATAAATATTTTGCTGTTTTACTATTAACTTTTTTATCACTCATCGGTTTTCAACTACTTTTGACTCAATTTCTAAAAATTGAATGATAAAATAATGATTGTATTAAAGAAACAAAAGCAAAATAGACATCTTAACCTTTTCTGTGAAAAATCATTTCTTTTATCCTCGAAACTAAAATTAATATTATATAACTTTGATCATAAAATATTTTCATAAAATTTAAAGAAAGGTACAATATGTTGACAAAGGATTATATTAAACTCGAAGAGCAATACGGTGCACATAATTATCATCCTTTAGATGTAGTTATTGATAAAGCAGAAGGTATATGGGTACATGACGTAGAGGGGAAAAAGTATATGGACTGTCTCGCAGCTTATTCTGCTGTGAATCAAGGTCATTGCCATCCAAGAATTGTTAATGCATTAAAAGATCAAGCGGAAAAAGTAACATTAACTTCAAGAGCTTTTAGAAATAGCCAGCTTCCTCTGCTCTATAAGGAATTATCCGAACTTACTGGTTACCCAATGGTTTTACCAATGAACTCAGGCGCTGAAGCAGTTGAAACTGCTCTTAAAGCTGCAAGAAAATGGGGAAATAAAGTCAAAGGAGTTGAAGAAGGAAAACAAGAGATTATTGCATGTACTAATAATTTTGCCGGAAGAACGATCTCAATAATCTCATTTTCGACAGAAGAACAGTATAAAGATGGTTTTGGACCGCTTACTCCAGGATTCAAAATAGTTGAGTATGGTAATGCAGCAGCTTTGAAAGATGCGATTACTCCAAATACTGTTGCCTTTATTATCGAGCCTATTCAAGGTGAAGGAGGTGTAATTGTTCCCCCTGAAGGATATTTGAAAGAAACTTATGAAATATGCAAAGAAAATAATGTGCTTTATATCGCTGATGAAATTCAGTCTGGATTAGGGAGAAGCGGAAAACTATTTGCATATAATTATGAAGATATCACACCTGATATGGTAACTATAGGAAAAGCTTTATCCGGCGGAGTATATCCGGTTTCGGCTGTTCTTGGCAGAAGTGATGTTCTTGGTGTTTTCAATCCAGGAGATCATGGCTCCACATTTGGCGGTAATCCTCTTGGAGTGGCCGTTGCTCGTGAAGCAATTAAAGTTCTAATAGACGAAAATCTAATAGAAAAATCATATGAGCTTGGTGAATATTTTAGAGAACAGATTCGTTCAGTTAATTCTCCCCATGTTAAAATTATTAGAGGCAAAGGTTTATTCATAGGAGTTGAATTAAAAGATTCTGCAAACGGTGCACGAAGATTCTGTGAAGCATTAATGGAAAAAGGTATTCTTGCAAAGGAAACCCATGATAATGTGATCAGATTTGCTCCTCCATTAGTAATTACGAAGGAAGAAATTGATTGGGCTATGGAGAGTATTCGAGAAGTTCTTTTGATGGAATAAAATTGAATAGATAAAGTATTTCTTAAGAGGCTGTTTCAAAAGTATTAAAACTGTTGTCTGTAAGACTCCTACGAAGAAACGGTTAATTATGTTTCGTTTTTTTCTGTTTCCCAACGATTGTCCCATAGGGATGGCAATGCCAAAATCGTTGGTTAATAAAATATTTGAGTTTTGATACAGCCCCTTTTATTTAATTAATCAGTGCATATCTGTTTTACTTGTCTGCCTCTGGCATGATCTGTTAAATCAGTGTCCTATTATTATTTAAATAAATGTAATCTCAATGAATAATCTTACATTTTTTCTATTCTCTGAATAAAACTTCAAAATCAAATCTCTATTATTCTTATATTTGTTTCCAATAATTTTTTGCCTTTTCCACAAACAAAAGCACTTATGAAAAGCTACCAAGAAAAAGCAACCTTAATTCTCGAAGATGGAACAACTTTCACTGGTTATTCTTTTGGATATCTAGGAAAAACTGAAGGTGAAGTTGTTTTTAATACCGGTATGGTCGGTTATCCTGAAACATTAACAGATCCGTCATACGCCGGTCAAATTTTAATCGCTACGTATCCTCTTATTGGAAACTATGGAGTACCTCCAAAAACGATGAAAGATGATCTTTTACTTAATTATGAATCGGATAGAATTCAAACTCAAGCTTTAATCGTTTCCGATTATTCTTTCCATTATTCTCACTGGAATGCTGACAGATCATTAGATGACTGGATGGAAGAAGAAAAAATACCAGGCATCTTTGGAATCGATACAAGAGCATTAACTCAAAAACTTAGAAATAGCGGAACAATGCTGGGATGGATAATTCCTGGAGATAAAATTACTGAAGCAGACCTGAATAGAAAAATCGTTGATCCCAACAAAACTGATCTTGTAGGTTCTGTTTCCGTTAAAGAAGTAGTTAAATATAATAGTGGAGAGAAAAAGATTGTTCTAGTTGATTGCGGTGTAAAGAATAATATTATTAGAGCATTCCAAGGAAGAAATATTTCTGTTATCCGTGTCCCATATGATTATGACTTTACGTCCATTGAATGCGATGGAATTATGCTGTCTAACGGTCCTGGTGATCCGAAAATGTGTCAAGCAACTGTTGAAAATACAAAAAAAGCAATGGATGAAAATATACCAACACTAGGTATTTGTCTGGGAAGTCAGATACTTGGTCTTGCTGCCGGTATGGATACTTACAAATTGAAATATGGACACCGTAGTCACAACCAACCGGTTAATGAAGCTGGTACACATAGAAGTTACATCACATCGCAAAATCATGGGTATGCGGTTGATTCAACAACCTTGCCTCTTGACTGGCGTGAGTGGTTCACAAATGATAATGATGGTACAAATGAAGGAGTTATACATATTGCAAAACCATTTTTTGGAACACAGTTCCACCCCGAAGCATCTCCGGGTCCTGATGACACAGAATTTATTTTTGACATGTTTGTGAGGGCACTGCGATGATAAAAAAAGGTAAACCAAAAAAAGTTTTAATCCTCGGTTCAGGTGCACTCCAAATTGGTCAAGCCGGTGAATTTGATTATTCCGGTAGTCAAGCGATCAAAGCCCTTAAAGAGGATGGAATAAAAACCGTTCTTATAAACCCCAACATTGCAACAATACAAACATCTGATGATCTTGCTGATCAAGTATATTTTCTTCCCATCAAAGTGAATTTTGTTGAAGATATTATTAAAAAAGAAAGACCAGACGGAATTCTTTTGGGATTTGGCGGACAGACAGGCCTGAATACCGGTGTTGAACTATATGACAAAGGAATACTCGAAAAATATAATGTTAAAGTACTCGGTACTCCCGTTGATACTATAAAAGATACTGAAGATAGAAATCTGTTTAACGAAAAAGTTGAAGAGGCAGAATTAAAATCAGCAATTAGCAAAACCGCTAATAATGTTGAAGAAGCTATCGAAGCAGCTAACAATATTGGATTCCCTGTGATGGTACGTATTGCCTATGCACTTGGTGGACTTGGTTCCGGTATTGTTGAAAACGAACAAGAATTAACAGAAAAAGCAAAAAGAGCATTTTCATTTACAAATCAGATCTTGATTGAAGAATCTCTTTTAGGATGGAAAGAAGTCGAATATGAAATTGTAAGGGATAAATTCAATAACTGTATCACCGTTTGTTCAATGGAAAATGTTGATCCGATGGGTATTCATACGGGTGATAGTATTGTTGCAGCTCCTGTACAAACACTTTCTGCACAAGAAAATTTTAAACTTCGTTCAATTGGTATAAAGTTAATTCGTCATTTAGGAATTATTGGCGAATGCAACATTCAATATGCATTATCCCCTACTTCAGATGATTATAGAATTATTGAAGTAAACGCCAGACTCAGCAGAAGTTCTGCGCTTGCATCTAAAGCAACCGGGTATCCACTAGCATTTGTTGCTACTAAGCTTGCAACTGGTTATGCACTTAATGAAATTGAAAATGAAATAACGAAAGAAACATCCGCCTGCTGCGAGCCAGCACTTGATTATGTAGTTCTTAAATTTCCAAGATGGGACCTTCAAAAATTCAGCCAGGTAAGTACCCTTCTTGGATCAGAGATGAAATCTGTTGGTGAGGTTATGGCAATTGGCCGTAACTTTGAAGAAGTTCTGCAAAAAGCAATTCGAATGCTTGATATTGGGATGAATGGTTTCGTTTGCAACAGCGTTGAATCAGAAGAATTGGATAAAGAACTGCAGCAGCCAAGTGATAAGCGAATGTATTTTATAGCACAAGCTCTGCAGAAAGGTTACTCGGTTGATAAGCTAAATGAGTTAACAAAGATCGACAAATGGTTCTTATATAAAATGAAAAACATTGTTGATCAATCTGAAAAACTTAAGAAAATTAAATTGGATGAGTTAGACAAAGACACACTTCTTATATCAAAACAATTTGGATTTTCTGATAAGCAAATTGGTCTTCTTACTAATACCGATGAATTTAAAGTCAGAGATTATAGAAAAAGTTTAAATATAATTCCAAGCATCAAACAGATTGATACAATGGCTGCAGAATTCCCTGCTCAGACAAATTATCTTTACATGACTTATAATGGATTCTTCGACGATATTGATCTTGGTGAAGATAAGCAAATAATTGTATTAGGCGGCGGTGCGTACAGAATTGGTTCTTCGGTAGAATTTGATTGGTGCTGCGTAAATGCTGCTAAAACTCTTGATACTCATGGTTTCAAATCTATCATGATAAATTATAATCCTGAAACGGTCAGTACTGATCACGACACTGCTCACAAGCTCTATTTCGAGGAGATGAGTATGGAGAGGGTACTTGATATTTATGAAAAGGAAAGTCCAGAGGGAGTAATTGTATCAGTAGGTGGTCAAATCCCTAACAATCTTGCTGTTAAACTGAACAATCATGGTGTTAAAATTATTGGAACAACTCCAGAGCAAATTGACAACGCAGAGAGTCGACATAAATTTTCAGCTATACTTGATAAGCTGAATATAGATCAACCGGACTGGAATGAACTCACTGATTTAAGATCAGCAAAAAAATTCTGCAATGATGTTGGTTATCCTGTACTCATTCGCCCAAGCTATGTTTTAAGTGGTGCGGCAATGAGCATTGTTCTTAGTGAAAATGAACTCGAAGAATTTCTCAAGAAAGCCTCTGATATCAGTGATGAACATCCTGTTGTTATAAGTAAATTTATTACAGATGCTAGAGAAATTGAAGTTGATGCAGTTGGTGATAATGGTGAACTATTTTGTTATGCAATCTCAGAGCATGTTGAAAATGCTGGTGTTCATTCAGGTGACGCTACAATAGTCCTTCCTCCCCAGCGAACCTACCTTGAAACAATGCGCCGTATTAAAATGATCACTAAAAAAATTGCCGAAGCTCTGGAAATCACTGGTCCGTTTAATATGCAGTTTATTGCTAAAGATAATGATGTTAAAGTAATTGAATGTAATTTGCGTGCATCCAGAAGTTTTCCATTTGTTTCAAAAGTGCTCAAGCAAAATTTTATTGACATTGCTACTCAATTAATGATCGGAGAAAAGCCAAAAGAAATAGATAGATCTTCTTTTGATCTTGACTATGTTGGTGTAAAAGCACCGCAGTTTTCTTTCACCAGACTTAAAGGATCAGATCCTGTGCTTGGAGTTGAAATGTCTTCAACAGGTGAAGTTGCATGTTTAGGTGATGACTTCAATGAAGCATTCTTAAAAAGTGTTCTTTCTATTGGATTTAAAATCCCGGAGAAAGGGATTTTACTATCTACCGGACCTCATAAAACAAAAACTGTTTTCCTAGAAGAAATGAAAATGCTTCAAGATTTTGGATTAAACTTTTACGGTACACAAGGTACAGTAGATTTCTATGAAAAATATGGATTTAAAGTAACTCCATTAAACAGACCATATACTAAGAAGGAACCTAACATACTCACTTATATGAGTGAAGGTGAAATTGATCTTGTTATCAATATTCCGAAGAGTAATGAAAAAGATGAATTAGACAGTGATTACTTTATTCGTCGTAAAGCAGTTGACTTGAATATTCCTCTTATAACAAATATTCAAGTTGCTAAGAGATTTGTAAGAGCTATGCACTACAGTGGTGATCAGCTGCATGTAAAAAGTTGGGAAGAGTATAATTAGAACCCTCTGAACAATTATCTCAAATTGTTATTCCCGTCCCGCTCTGCGGGATTATCAGAAATCTATTGTGTTTGGAAGATTCCGGCTAAAAGATTGCCGGAATGACAGTTGTTCTGGCGTATTCAAAGATTTCAATTAATTAGAAAAGGCGGGTAAGTCCAGCCGCCTTGTCCCGCCTTTCTTTGTAAATTGTAACAACTTACAAAAATGAAAATAGAAATTATTGTTTTAAAACATTGTGATCTATATCACATCCTAAATTTGGATATTATTGATATATTTTATAGATGAACATGTGACTGCTTCTTCCACTCTTTCAGATTTCGTAAATAAAAAATATTTCCCTCAAACTCCGATTTGATTAATTTGCCGGCATCAACAAGTTCTTCAATATCTTTCCATGCACCCTTATTTTTTAGAATTATTTCATCAACTGCATCTTTCCTCATCGGATGAACAGCAGTAATATTTAGAATATCTTCAGCTAAATTTCCGGTCGCTGAAAATTCATTTCCTTCATAACCAGTAATTAATTCTGTATGAATTCCTTCCGAACTGAATATTTGATAGGCATCGTTTATTCTTTCTTCACTCGGAGAAAAAACGAATTTTTCTGCTGGCGGTCTCGTTGGGATAGTAATATAAGCCATATTTGATTTCAAAGTACTGATAAATTTTGAAGTTGATTTCAGTTCTTCAATACTATCATTAATCCCATTTACAAGCATTGTTTCAGTAACAAAATAATTTTTGAAATCTTGAGAGAACAATTCAATACCTTTTAAAATTGCTTTGAATTCTAATCTACCGTGCGGTCTATCAATTTTATGCCATATATCTTCATTAACAGTATCAACTTTTACTGAAACCCAATCAGCTTCCATCAGAGCGTTTCTTACATCTTTGTCTCCTAGAAGTGATGAGTTAGTAATAACAGCTATTTTAGTTCCAAACTTTTTCAATGCTTTAATATTTTCAGCAAGAAGAAGATCAAGTGTTGGCTCTCCATCCGGAACAAATGTTAGGTAATCTATTTTATTTAATTTTACACCTAAACTTTCCAATTGCTTTTCAACTGCCGCAACCAGATCATTTGTTGAATAAAACTCCCTTCTTTCAACTTCTAATTTTATTGTATTTCCCAACTGGCAATAGATACATGAATAAGTGCATTCTTTAGGAGGAATGTTGTTTATTCCTAAGCTTCTCCCTAATCTCCTTGACGGAACAGGTCCGAATACTAAGCTCATACGAATATCCTTTATTGATGATGTTTAGTTGAATCTTCGGAAAATACTCTAAGATCGAACTTATGAATTATGTCACAATCGCACATAATATCATTGTTTTTAAAAAACTCTAAAACTGATGTTACTTCTTCTTCAGTGTGTTTCTCTTTTAAATACCATTCTGAATTTTCAAAACTTTTATTACATTTTTTTTCATAAGTAAAGATCTCATACAAATATGACTGTAACAAAGCTATCTGATGAATTGGTAATGGTATATTTTTCATTTATGTTCTCTCAATATTAAATTAAATCTTTAGATATAACTTGGAATTTATTTTATAAAGTTTTTGTCCATTCTATCATTTCATTAATAGCTGATTTATTATCTTCTTCTCTCTTTGTAGTGTCATACCCGAAGTCTATTTTGCTTCTCTTCTTTATTTTTTGGTAAACTTCTTCTTTCACAAAGGGCAATTCACCGTTTTGCAATATGGCGATCAATAATAGGTACCCTTCCTTTTCATTTATTTCACACATTCTATCAGCAATTTTTAAACGAGTGTATTCATCTTTTTCATGGTGAAACATTAATGTAAGTTCTGAAATTTCTGTTACCCTTGCTAAATGATTCTTAAGTTCTATCTCTGATAATTCGTTCAATTCAACATTGTCGTGCGAATCATGAATACTTGATATTTGTTTTACAACTTCTGTATGTTCATGTTCTTCAGCATGTGATCCGCTAAATACATTTCCGAGAAGATAAAATCCGAACACAACTATAAGCGTAACGCCAAGTCCTAATGCTACCTTCATAGTTGCCTTTTTTCGTAATTCTGCTCTTTTAATAAATAGGTATAGAGCTACCACAATTAATGTTACACCGTAAAACGATACGACCGTTGGTCCGCTTGGCAAGTCTGCACTATAGGAAATATAAAGACCCCCTATACTAACAAGAACACCCATAATCCAACCAATGATTAGCTGTTTCCATAAAACATCTGTAATTAACATAGATGTGATTGCCGGTACAACAAGGAATACGAAAACCAAAAGGACTCCTGCTGTTCCAACTGAGTGAGTGATAACCACACCAAAGGATACGTAGAATAAAAAATCCCAAAATCGCACACACATTCCATTTTCATATGCCTTTTGTGGATTTTCAGAAATTAATATAAATTGATGACGAAATATGTAATGAAAGATCCCAACGAATGTATAAACTATTGCAGCATTACGAATTGTTACCCACTTTACCCAAAGAATACTTCCTGTCATAATTTCCTTGATATGCTCAGCGCCATGCGGAGCTTTATCTATCACTAAGATCGCTACTGCTGCTGCCACTGCATATGCTAAACCGATAACAGCTTCCTGTGGAATTTTTTCGTGTCTTATTCTCGAAATAGAAAATATTGCAGCTCCTATAAAAGTAAAGAGAAGTGAAAACCAATATGCACCCATTGAATCTGGCATTATTCCAAATAAGAATCCCACGGTAGTTCCAAGAGCTGCTATTTGTGCTAATGCCAAGTCTACAAAGATCACTTTTCTTCTAAGTACATGTAATCCTAAATATGAATGTATTCCAACAAGAATTAGACATTCAAAGAATGCCGGCGCCATTATATCCCAAATGCTTAAAGTCATATTTTATACTCCCAGATCTTATCTTTCATATTTTAAATATTAATTCTCAAATGCTTTATTCAACTCACCTATCCAAAGATCAAACAGTTTAAAAACATTTTCTGTATTCGGTGCTCCTTCAACAAACATTGGAACAATTACAGGTATTGCCCCAACTTTTTCACAAATTCTTTTAACTTTATTTTCATCAAAATAATTTGCTGCAAAGAGAACTTTAACATTATTTTTTTTCATTTCCTGGACGATCTCTTCAACATGTTTTGGTGATGGTGGTATTCCTGGTTTCGGTTCAACATATCCAATAATCTCAATACCTAAGAGCTCTTGAAAGTAGACCCAATTTTTATGATAGGCTACTATTTTTCTTCCTCGTAAAGGAAGCGCTTCTTTCATCCACCCGCCTAAATAATCTATCATTTTCTTTCCTTTGTATTCCTTTGAAGAAAGGAAAGCAATAAGAGTACCATTATTTGCCAGCTTGGTTAACAACAATCCTCCCATTAAATTTACAAGATCTTCCCCAAAAGTTTTATTGTTAATTTCGTCCTGAAAATTCTTCGAGTTCGACTTGTAGTAATCAGAATTTACCGGATCAATTTTTTCTAACCCGATTGCAATATTTTCAGCAATTATCTTTAGGTTGAGAGGATTGGGAGTAATATGCGGATTTCCATAAATGTGCAATCCACCTTCGCTTCGTGAAAGAATGTCAGGTTTATCTAGTAGTTTTATTCCATCGTTAGCAGCAACAAATCCTTTCTGCCCCGAACGAATGTTATCATTCTTCGACATGTCAACCAATGAAGGGACCCACAGTTCTAGATCTAATCCTGTGGAGACAAATAGGTCTGCATCACTTAAGAGCATTGCGTAACTTGGTTTCGGACGGACAAAGTGTGCATCCTGATCGCCTGCAACAATATAATTGACTTTAACTTTTTCACCTCCCACATATTCAGCAACATTGGCATAGGTGCTTAATGTGGTAACCACATTTATTTTATCAGTAGCTTGCACTGAGCTTGTGATTAATAATAATATTAATATATTTAATAATTTGTTTCTCATATTTCACCTCATTAATAGCGATCATGTTTATGCGGACCTACAGCCCAAACGATTTGTAATCTAAGTGTATTTAAAGCTCCCGGCATAGTATTTCCGTTTAAATAACTGTATTGAAGTCTCAATTTAACCCAGTGACTCTGCCACCAAGTTATGTAAGGGACAATTTGATAAGAATATTTTGAAGAATTGTTTTCTTCAAATGGTTGTGTATAATCTAACCGAGTTCCAATTTGCCACTGTTCATGAAATTTATATTCTACATACGAATATCCACCTAAAGCTTTAATATTTCCATCGGCTATTTTTTTATCAACATAGTAAAGTTCAGAGCGCCATAGAAACGAATTATAAAGCGCTTTGTTTACGGGTTCCCAAAATAATGTGAGATCTACTCCGCCTAAAACTGTAGAACGATTATTCTCTAAAACCAGTGTTCCCGTATCATCATATCCTCTCATATTATTTTTTCCAATCATACCGGTAAAGCCAAGATCAAGATAAGTGTTTCGAGTTAAGTCCCAATAATTATTAAAGTGCAATAGAGTAGCTGGAAATGAAAACATTTCACCAGAAAAAAGTTTTTCATTCTGGCCATTCGTAATCTGTAATACCAAACCATTAGCATCAGCTAGGAAAGATGGCATTGTCCAATCAAGGGAAACACCTATCTGGTTTAAGCCTGCAGGCCCTAATAAAGTTGTCATTGCAAGAGGAAAATCAAATTGATCCAATGCATGTACATGCCAGCGGTTAACAACACCGAATTGCTGACGAAATTTTCCGGCTGTTATTCCAATTTGTGGTAGAGGATTCGTCCATGTTATATATGCCTCACCTAAATGAACATCGTGAGGATCGAAACCAATTGCAACTTTTATAAAACTGAATGGATCTAAGTTACCCTGCATATGTAAACCCAGTCCTCTAAAATATGCGCCGGTTCTTGCTTTTTCTGTGAATCCATTATCATTAGCAATATATTGCCCGTACATATCTCCAGTTAGACTTATTTCAGGATTGATAGCCTGAAGTGATCGCTGACCACTCTTAAATATTTTTGTTTTCTTCTCATCTTGCGGTTCATTTGCTTTTGTTTCAGCTTCATTAAGAATTTTTTCAAGTTCATCTTGCGCAAGCTTTTCTTCAAGTTTTTTAATCCTTTCTTCCAGCTGTGCGATTTTCGTTGAGTCTTTATCCTGTGCATATAAAATAGTTGTACCTAAAAGGAGAAAGACGAATAAGGAAATAATCCTATTGTTCATAACTGCTCCATAAATAATTTTAAATGACGGTAATAAAACCGATAAGTAATCGGGATATTCTAAATATTATTTTGTTGGAGGTGCTTTATTATGAAACCCAAATAAGGTAATTTTAGATTTATTTCCGCGGTTTGTTAAGATTTGTATTCTTCTTAAATAAGGAATTCTCAGGTTTATGCTAATGATAATAATAAATAAAAAGGAAATAAGATTAACTTTTAAAATATAAGAAGGGCAGTCATAGTGTGCCTGCAAATCTTGAGAGTGATTATGAATAAAGGGAGTAATTGAAGATTGAAATAAAAATAACAGTGTCCCTATAAGCAGAAATATTTTAAAATATCTTTTCATTTTCTCTTAATAAATTATTACTCTAGAAAAAACTTATTATAAGTTAACTTAAATTCCCATCTAAAAATAATAGAATATAATTTTTAACTGTTAATTATCATTTAAATGCTATTCTATAAGTTTCTAATAATATTTCCATTTTTACAAATTCATTGCTAACTCATAAGCATCTCTAATTGCTTCCTGAGCTTTACCTGCTTTTTTAGCATCACCAATAAAGAAGATTGAAGCATTACCTTTGTATTCAAAAGGGATATAGCTTTTCATGCCAGCAGCTATTACAATTTTATCAATACCTTCAAGCGATTTTCTTCCATCACCATTTTCAATAATCACTGTTGAATCACTCACTTCTACTACTTTATGATTTGTGAATATTTGGGTATTCTTTGACTTAAGTTTTTTAACTGTCATTGCTTTTTCAATCATTTCCATTCCACGTGCAATTTCATCAAGCATTTCAACAATAATAACTTTGTTATCTCCGTCAACAAGCTTTGAAGCAATTTCAAGTCCGATAAGACCACCACCTACAACTAATACTTTATTATTCTTTGGTAGTTGAGAATCTTCAAGAAATTCTGTCCAATAGAATTTTTTAAGTCCTTTAATTGGCGGAACTGCCGGTACTGCTCCTGTTGCCATTATAATTCCAGCGTAATCAATTTGTTCAAGGTCAGAACTACTTGCTTCTTTATTGATTAAATTAATATTTCTCTCTTTGATCTCAGTCTTAAAATAATCAATGATTTCAATTAAGCTTTCTTTGTTTGGAGGTAGATATGCAAGATTAAATTGTCCACCAAGTTCAGACTTTTCATATAAGTCAATCTTATGACCTCTTTCACTCAGTGTAATTGCAGCCTCCATCCCAGCAAGTCCTCCACCAACAACCGCATATTTTTTTGAAGTTTCTGCAGTTTCAACTTTTGATAAACCAGTATTTACCAAAGGATTAACTACACAACCAAGTCCAGTACCACCTTTAACTCCGCCAAGACAACCTTCAGCACAAGCCAAACATGGTCTAACATTTCCCTTAACTTCGTTTATATGTTTTCCAATAAAATCATGATCAGCGATCATCGCTCTTCCAACAGCAATGTAGTCTGCATTGTATTTATCTTCTATTAGCTCAATATCCTTTCCAGAATTGATTCTTCCAACAAAAACTACTGGAATAATAATGCTCTCCTTTATTTTACCAGCAAGTTCCCAAGTTCTGCCTTTAGAGATAAACATATGCTGAAAGAACCAAGGTGGAGTTGAGCAAGCCGAACCTGCTGAAACGTGAATCGCATCAACTCCATTTGTTTCCAGTATATTACTGAACTGGATCATTTCCTCGATGTGAAAACCGGATGGTATCATTTCATCACCACTAATTCTGGCAATGATTGGAATATCTACAGCATCTTTAACTGCTTTAAGTACCTCCAGAGGAAACTTAATTCTATTCTCAAAACTTCCGCCATATTCATCAGTTCTGTCATTAACATCTGGAGAAATGAATTGTGCCAGTAAGTATCCATGTCCAAACTGAAGTTCTATAATATCAAATCCAGTAGCAACAGCGCGTTTTGCAGAATTAACAAACATTTCAATAACCTTATCCATCATTGCTCTATCCATTTTTTCAGGTGTCGCACCACCATTTGGACAAGGTTTATCAGTTGATGACCAAAAATAGTTACCAGGAATTTTTGGATTTACCATTCTTCCCGGATGATTCAAATGTGCAATTGTTTTTGCTCCATTACTATGAATTAAACTAGTAAGTTTTTGTAATCCTTCAATTTTTGAATCATCATCAATTCCAATCTGAGTTGGCAACTCGCGTAATCCTGAATCCATAAATAACGGTTCCGGTGTGACAGCACCGATATGCTTGCTTCTTAAATCGTAAAAGCTTAAATGTCTATCTGTTATTACCCCGGTTTTATCGCTGTAACCAAGTTTCACCGGTGCTAAAATATATTTATTTCTAAGTTTTAACATTTTTTCCTCTATTCAAGTAAAACTATCCTATCCATGCCTCTGATTCCATTTGCATGAATTTGGCTCTTTCTTCTTCTGTCATTACTTCAATTTCGTATTGGAATTCTAATCCTAATTGATTAATTGGTTGAGCAACAGAATGTAATAATTGACCAGCAATTGGAATATTTGGAAATGGGAATGCAAAATTTACCTTTGCTATTTCATTATCTAATTCAACATTTTTTACAATACATAAATCTATTAATGAATAATCTATAGCGGGATGTTTTACTTTTGCAAGTTCATTTATCAGTTCTTCTTTAGTAATCATATTTTTTTCAATTCATCATTTTTATAACTTTCATATGCTTTTTTAACCGTCATATCACCAGCTCCGACATAACTAGTTATTCCCGTTTTCTCCAAAATGGTTTCTGCATTTCCTCCAGGACCATTTCCGGTAATAAGAACTTTAGCTCCCATATCAAATAATACTTTTGCGGTTTGAGGACCAGCACCATGTGCTTCTTGAGCAATAGCACTATTATCCATATGAGTTAATTCATCTTTTTCTTCATCGTAAACAAGTATAAATTCTGTTCTTCCAAATCGCGGATCCATTTGCGAATCCCAATCAGTTCCTTTACTAGTAAATCCAATTTTCATTTTAATTCTCTCTTATTTTAATTATTAATTTTTACTAATCTTTTTCCAAGTATCTTTAATTATTTTTTGCAGTTCACCATTGTCAAATTCAACTATTGTTTTTCCATTTGTCATTGCCTCTGTGAACTTTTCGTCATAGGGTAAATCAGCAAGATGGATTATATTTTCTTCTTTCAAAAAGCTCTTTATCTCATTCGTGATCTCTGGATTAAGATCTGATTTATTAATGATACATCCAGCTGTTAAACGAAAAGATTTTAGAAGCTCATATACTCGCTTTAGATCATGAAATCCAGAAACAGAGGGCTCAGTTACTAGTACTACAAAATCAGCTCCAGCTAATGAAGAAACAACCGGACAGCCAATACCAGGTGAGCCGTCAACCACAATGAAATCTATATTTTTATTTATTGCAATTTCTTTTGCTTCATTTTTTACTTGTGTAACGAGCTTACCCGAATTATCAGCACCAATACCCAAACGTGCATGAACCATCGGGTTACCATTTTTCGTCTTTGATACATACAATTTCCCAGAATATGCGTCCTGCATTTCTATTGCATTCATAGGACATCTGCTAGTACAGAATCCGCAACCCTCACAAGCAATTGGATCAATAGTATATTTACCATTCTTGCGTTGAAAAGCATCGAACTGGCAGGCACTAACACATACCCCACATTGTTTGCATTTATCTTGATTTATTTTAGCAATATATCCACTATAAAAATCTTCAGATTTTGCAAAGTCCGGCTCCATTAATAAATGCATATCGGCTGCATCTACGTCACAATCAGCTACTACTACATTTTCTCCGGCTAACTCCGCAAACGATGCAGTTAAAGATGTTTTGCCGGTTCCACCTTTTCCTGATATAACAACAATCTCTTTCATTACACTTCAACTAAATTTAATTTTAAAACATATTCTTTAATTTTTTCTAACTGTTCTTTTACTTCTGGTATAGAATTATATAATAGCTTTCCTTGAGAATATAATTCTGCAATCTTTCTACTGTTAGGGATTTTTGCTAAAATTTCAATTCCCTCTCTTTGACAAAACTCCTCAACATCTTTATTACCAATGCCATCCCGATTGATTACCACACCAAATTCTTTTTCTAATTTTTCCATAGTATCGACAGCAAGCTTAAGATCATGAAAACCAAATGGTGTTGGTTCAGTTACGAGAATTACATAGTCCGCATCTTTAGCAGCTTCAATTACTGGGCAGGAGGTTCCAGGGGGAGAATCATAAAGTTGAATAACATCGCTTGACACATTTTCTTTTACATAGTCCTTGGTTTGCTTAATCAATGGGACTGCCTGCTCTTCACCGATTTCAAGTTTACTTTCAATAAATATTAAATTATCCAATCTGAATTCTTTTAACTCTCCCATTTTTTTCGGAACCATAGGAAGGGCATTTGTTGGACAAAGTTTTGAACAGGCATAACAACCGTGACATAATTCCGGGAATACTGTGACCATATCTCCTAACTGGAGAATAGCATTAAAATTACATGCATTTTGACAAATTCCACATGCATCACATCGATCTTCTACCCATTCCGGAATCATTTTAAATTTATCTTCCGAATGCTTGAGTTCTCCTTCAATAAACAAACCAGAATTTGGCTCTTCTACATCTAAATCAATTAAGACTACTGGAAATTCTTCGGCTAAAAACTCGGCTAAATTTGATGACAAAGTAGTTTTTCCAGTTCCGCCTTTTCCACTCGCAATTGCTATTTTCATCGTATCATACCAAAATTAAATTCCATAAATAGTAACATTTTCATCACAATTGAATTACTCAATGATCACAGAGATTATTACCGGCTTGCAATTGATTATTCAAGTAATTTTCAACAAGTATCTTAGGTTCTTCCGAGCCAATACCCATAAAAACTTCAATATTATTATGAGCAAAAATATCCTGCGCTTTTTGCCCCATTCCACCAGAAATTATTGTACTTACTCCTTTTTCAGCAAGAAATCTTGGATACGTTCCTGGTTGATGCTCTGGAGGAGACACAAATTCTTCATTAACAATTTTATCATCTTCAACTTTAACAATTGCAAATTTTTCACAGTGCCCAAAATGTGCACATAATTTTTCTTCAATAGTTGGTATTGCAAATAGTTTTGTGCTCATATTTAATTTTCCTTTTTATTTAATAATTCTTCTCTCACCATGGTATGGCCACAACTTGGACATTTAACATTAGTACATTTTACGCCACGCTGATGAGAAACTTTTTCTCCACATTTAGCGCAGACACAATAACCGCCAGTACCAAAACTACCTCCGCTATTCCGACCACGACCACCGCCGCGACCTAAACCTTTACCGCCTCCAAATCCACCTGCGTTATTCATCTTATTCTATTCCTCCTCTTTTATATCAGAATCATTTATGCTTGAAAGTTCTTTTTCAAGTGAAGAAAGATCATTTTTTAACATATTGATTTGATTTTCAATAACTGTCTTTCTTGATACATTGGGAACTTCATTCTCATAATAAGGATCCGTGTTTCTACCAAATCCAAATCCTTCATTATGAAAACCACCACCAAATCTACGACCTCTACCAAAACCGAAGCTTCCTCTTCCATAACCAAATCCTCTACCTGTCATTGGACCCATTCCTCTTGGACCCGTCATATCTCTATTAGGCATAATAACCTCCTATTAAATTAATTTGTACAACATTCACCATGTCCAAAACCACCTGCAAGATTTAATAAATTAATTGAATTGCATTCGGGACACTGTGAAAATTTTGTATTAATATCTATATTGAACATATACCCACATTCTAAACATTTGATAATATTGTTTCTAAAATGAATATTTCCACCCTCAATCATTAGAGACCCTCCTTTTACAATAAAGTTTGCTAACTTTTTACGCGCTTGTTCAATTAATCTAGTAAAAGTTGAGCGGGAGATTTCCATCTCATCTGAAGCTTCATTATGCGATAAACCTTCAAAATCAGCTAAACGCAAAGCTTCATACTCATCTAGAGAGAGTGAAGTTTGCTGCAGATATTTTCGAGCAATCCCTATTGGTTTAAACTCGGTAAATAATGGTGGTTTATGCACCATTCGTTCTTTTTGTGGTCTTGGCATATATTCTCCAAAATTTCTACTTTAAATATAATGAACATATGTGCATAATGCAAGTGCATAAAAATTGGTATATGATTCATATATTTTCATTTTTACCATACCCATTTCCAAATAATCGAAAAATGATGCTAATTTAAATTTTTTAACCGTTTTAGTGAAAAGACTGCGAAGTAGTCAAAGTTTTAATAACTCTGTACTCGCCATCCGACAGGATGGTGAAGTGCAGAGCTTTGATAAATAAAAGCAGATTTCTACAACTACGGAGTAGTTGAAGTAAAAATTGTATGCTTTTCTTTTGGCTTGATCCAAAAGAAACAAAAACTCAAGACTGAAAGAAATAAGCTAAAATTTGCTTCTCTTCACTACAGAAAAATAACTCGTCGTTTCACTCCTCAAACAGATTTTTCTGCTTAACGTTCAGTTTACAAATTTTTTTACACTTATTTCTTTAGGTCGTTTATTTTTAAATCTTGATAGCTAATTATTAGGGAAAAACAAGACTTCTTTCATGTGATTTTAATCATCACAATCGTCAAGACCAAGAAAATCCATTAAGTTTTTATGGACATCATCTGTAATCTTAACTTCATAGGTTTTATACGATTGAATAGTA
>JBDLIN010000006.1:0-37839 GCA_039714835.1 Bacteroidota bacterium
CATTTGATCAGCTTGTTCTTTAATCCTTAAAACATCTCGAACCATCTCACTCCACCCATACCATAATGCATAATCTGGACTTGTATGAAATGTTTTGGATAATTAATTAAAATATTTTTGTAACAATTGAGGCGCCTTCTTCGTCTTTAGTATAGACGATGGATTTGAAATTAGCAAAATATAATTTTCTTCAGCAGAAGTTTGAAAACAATGTCTATAGCTATTCTTATTATATGCTTAGAAATAGAATGGATGCTGAAGATACAACGCAGGAAGTATTAATAAAAACTTGGGAAAACATTAACAAGTTCAATATTCTTGCTGCAAAAACATGGATGATTAGAACTACGCATAATTTGTGTATTGATAAATTAAGAAAACGAAGAAATAGTACGTATAAAGAAATTACGATTGATGAAGAATTTGCTGATACATTTGAAGATAATAATAGTACAAATGATCCTATGACTGAAACGCATAATAAAATAATGACTGAAAATATTAAAAGAGTAATTAAACTTTTACCAGAAACTCTTAGAGCAGTATTTATACTCTACGAAATGGAAGGAATGAAATATCGCGAGATAAGTTCATCATTAAATATCCCGATTAACAGCGTTAAAGTATACTTAATGAGAGCAAGAAAAAGATTGCAAGAGGAGTTAAAAGAATATGAACTACAAGAAGTCATCTGAAGTTAGTGAAGAAATATTAGATAAAATTATATCAGTTGCCTATGGTAATGCATCTATCGTAGATAGAATTCTAGTTAGGAGATTGATAAAAAAAGATTCTCAACTTCAAAAAATGTTTGAAGAATATCAGCTAACAGCTAATGCAGTGCATTCCATAAAACTTGAAGAATATAAAACACCAAAAAAATCAGTTGTAATGAAATCAAATCGAAAAGGTTCAACATTAATGGAAGAAATATATTCAATCTTCCTGGGTAGACCAATTGTTTATTCAACAGCTATTACTGTGCTATTTGTTGCGATAATGTTTTCAGTTTTCAGTAATCGCGAAATATCGTATAATGGATATACATTGGCAGAAGTGGAAAAAGCAAACAGAGAAAGTAAATTGGCTCTATCAATAGTGGCTGATATATTTGACGATACGGGAAAAATATTAAAAACTGATATATTATATAATGAGGTAAGCAAACCAATAAACGAAGGAATTAATACAGTAAATAAATTATTTAAAAAGGAGATGAACAAATGAAAAAGAAAGCATTAATAATTTCGACACTTTTGTTATTTGTCGTATCAACCGGATTTGCACAAAAAAATGATTATTCCAATTATAATGGATTTGTCAATTTCGGAGATCTAGAGAAGTTTGAAACAGGTGAAGAGGTAACAGAAGTTCTTATTGAGGAACATTTAATTAGAATGGTTGCAAAACTCGCTGCAAAAGAAGAACCTGAAGTCAGTTTAGTTCTTGACGGAATAAAATTGATCAAGGTTCATACATTTGAAGTTTCAGAAAGCAATTCCGGAGAACTGTTTGATAAGGTTGAAAAAATTGATAAAACCCTTATGGACGAAGGATGGGATAGAATTGTTAAAACAAAATCGAAGGAAGAAACTACAAATGTCTACATCCTAACCAATAATGAAGAAAATATTGAAGGATTAGTTGTGGCAGGGTTTGAAAAAGGCGGAGAAGCGACATTTGTTAATATTGTTGGTGATATTAACTTAGAAACTATTGGTGAATTAGGTGGCAAGTTTGATATTCCATCTATCGGTGGTATTCACAAAAAAGATAATGGTCAAAACTCAAACTGAAATAATAATTAATACTTAATGAGAGAAAAATGAAAAGCAAACAATTAAAAATTATTGCGGCATTATTTCTTCTAGTAATAACTGTAAGTAGCTGTATAGGTGTAGATAGAAGTTTTAGACACATCAGCAACTATATAGTTGAGAACACAAATTCTAATTATAGTAAAGAATATGAGTTCAGTATTGGTTCTACGGGAATTACTCTTGCTTCGCTGGTTGTAAGTTTCGCTGACACTGATGAACCCATAGATGAAATACTAAATGAAATATCAAATGTCCAAGTTGGTATTTATAGCAACCAAAATTCTTCAAAAGTTACATTGGATTATGCCGGTTTAAGAAAAATTACAGATCTAATGGAAAGAGCTGGGTGGGAATATGTGGTCCGAACAGTTGATAAAGATGAACTGACTGCAGTGTTTGTTAGAATATATGAAGAGCAGATAAATAGAGTTTTTGTTATTTCTGTTAATCAAGAAGAACTGGTTCTTGTTGAGTTATACGGTAATGTTGACAAAGTAATTGAAATTGCTATCCGTGAAGGAGATTTGGATATTGAAAGAGTGTCAAACTAAATCTTATTTGAAGAAATGATACCAAGAAACCCAATTTCTAATCAACAATTAGCATGTCTAAAAAATTGGGTTTCTACTAATGATCCCTTTACAATTAATTAAATAATAATATCGGAAATATTTAGGCTAGGGCGGAAGCATTTTTATATTAACCCGGCAACTAATCTTGTTGCATAATAATTGCTGTCATTTCGGCAATTTTTCAGCCCGCCTTCTCCCGATACAATCGGGATACGGCGGACAGGCCGGAATCTCATTATATCTTCTAAATTCCCACTTAAAATATTTGGGAATGACATGTTTTTTTCAAAAGGATACAAGTTGTCTAGTTACCATTTTAATAAAGTCTAACAAACTTTATTCAACTCATCAGATATTATTCCTCAAATTCATTTTCATCTTTTCGTTATATTTGCAAATTAAATTTCAAAGAAATAAGGCCATATGAAAGTTAAAGATCTGACTGATATTCCTAAAGCATATAATCCGAAGGTGGTTGAGGACAAATGGTATAAGTACTGGGAAGAGAATAAAATATTTCACTCCGAAGTAGATGAATCAAAAGAATCATATACAATTGTAATCCCTCCGCCAAATGTAACGGGGATGCTGCATCTTGGACATATACTTAATAACACACTTCAGGATATATTCATTCGTTATAAAAGAATGAAAGGATTCAACGCACTTTGGGTTCCCGGAACTGATCATGCATCTATTGCTACAGAATCAAAAGTAATTGCAATGCTGAAAGAGCAGGGGATAAATAAATATGATATTGGTCGCAAAAAATTTCTTGAGCATTGCTGGGATTGGACAGACAAATATGGTGGAATAATTATTCAGCAGTTAAGAAAACTTGGGGTAAGCTGTGATTGGGACCGACTACGCTTTACTATGGATGATCACTATTATGAAAAAGTAGTTGAGGCATTTGTAAAACTTTATAGAGAAGGACTCATATACCGCGGCTACCGAATGGTGAACTGGGATCCTGCTTCAAAATCAGCTATTTCCGATGAAGAAGTGCTCTTCAAAGAGGTTAAAGGGAAATTATGGTACATGAGGTATCCAATTAAAGATACTGAAGAATATCTTGTTGTTGCTACAACTCGTCCAGAAACTATGCTTGGTGATACAGGTGTTGCAGTCAATCCAAATGATGAGCGCTACAAAAATTTAATTGGAAAATCTGTTGTGCTTCCAATCGTTGGTCGTGAAATACCCATATTCGCTGATGAATATGTTGACCTGGAATTTGGAACTGGTGCAGTTAAAGTTACTCCCGCTCATGATGTAAACGATTATGATATGGGGCAGCGTCACGATTTAGAGATCATAAATATATTTAATGATGATGCTTCAACAAATTCAAATGTTCCGGAAGAATTTAGAGAACTTGATAGATATGAAGTTAGAAAAAAAGTAGTTGCTAAGCTTGAAGAACTTAATTCAATTGAAAAGATTGAAGATTATACAAATAAGGTAGGCTATTCTGATAGAGGAGGAGTACCAATTGAACCATATCTATCCGAGCAGTGGTTTATGCAAATGGATGATCTTTCTAAATCAGCATTAAAAGTTGTTCGAGAAGGAAAAGTAAAATTTCATCCGCATCATTGGATTAAAACTTACGAACATTGGATGGGTGGAATCCGTGATTGGTGCATTTCACGGCAGCTTTGGTGGGGACATCAAATACCGGTCTGGTATCATAAAGAAACTAATGATATTTACTGTGATGTTAATCCACCGGAAGATATTGAAAACTGGCGACAAGAAGAAGATGTTCTAGACACATGGGCTTCAAGCTGGCTTTGGGCGCAGGATGTGTTTACTTCAGAAGAAGAGCAGAAATATTACTATCCAACTGATCTGCTGGTAACAGGCCCGGATATAATCTTTTTCTGGGTTGCACGAATGATAATCGCTGGTATGAAGTTTATGAATGATATTCCATTTAAGGATGTCTACTTTACATCGATCATTCGTGATGATAAAGGTAGAAAGATGAGTAAGTCGCTCGGCAATTCACCAGATCCAATAGATGTTATGAATGATTATGGTGCTGATGCTCTAAGATTTACAGTAAACTATATCGCTCCGTTAGGTCAGGATGTATTATTTAGTTCGGAGAAAACAGAACTTGGAAGAAATTTTGCAAATAAAATCTGGAATGCCGCGCGTTTTCTTTTAATGAATGCACAAGATGTTGAGTTAGATGAGACATTACTTAATAAACATATCGATTTTACTGACGAATGGATATTGTCAAGATTTCAAAACACACTTCAAAAATTTGAAAAAGCACTTGACAATTTTGATGTTAATGGAGCTACGAAAATAATTTATAGTTATGTCTGGAATGACTTCTGCGACTGGTACATTGAACTTAGCAAAAACAGAATGTATTCAGATGATGCAGAAGTTAAAGCTGCTGTTTTAACACGCTCTCTGTCTCTCTTTGCAGAGATGATGAAATTGATCCATCCTTTTATGCCATTTATTTCAGAAGAGATCTGGCAGCTTCTTGATGAAAGAAAAGAAGGAGAATCAATTTCAACTTCAGATTTTCCAAAGCAGAATGTTGAGTTGATAAATGAAACCGCTGAAAAAGAGATGGAATTTGTTCAGGATGTTATAACTGCGATTAGAAACATTCGTGGTGAAATGAATATTCCACCTTCCAAAATAATTGCTCTCTACCTAAAGACAGAATCCCTCTCGCAAGTTCAGCAAGATTATATCAAATCAATTGCAAAGGTTGATGAATTGGTTGTAGATAAAATCATTGATAAGCCGAAAGCTAGTGCCTCGGCTGTGGTACGCGGTTGTGATATCTTTATCCCACTTGAAGGTTTAATTGATTTGGATGTTGAACGAAATAGAATTACTAAAGAGATCAATCGTTTGGAAGGAATGATGGTTGGAGTCAGCAAGAAATTGTCGAATGAAAAATTCGTAAACAATGCTCCGGCAGAAGTAGTTGAAAAAGAAAAGGCAAAGCAGACTGACTGGCAGAATTCGATTGATAAATTAAAAATTATTCTTTCTGATTTGAATTAAATGTAATTATAGTTGTTTAAACTTAGCTATGTTGTCATCGGAGCCAAAGAGAACAAGTATATCATCCTGTGAGAACTTGTAGTTAGAATCGGGTATTGTGATCTTATCGTTTTCGTCATCAGAAAGAATTGAGGCCTTATTTTTTATCATTAATATCTCTAATCCATAAGTGTTTCTAAAACGCAATTCGATCATCGATTTACCAACAAAATAAGAAGGAACATTTTGTTCGATAATTGAATATCCATCAGCTACTTTTGCAACGGTTGTCTTATCAATAGTTCGCAGCTCTGTTGCAAAACTATCTTTCACATTCAGTTTCATAGCAGCATTATTATAAGCTGCAATTGCATCTTGCCGTGTAATTGTTCCAACAATATTGCTGCTATCATCGGATACAGGAAATTGGTGAATGGAGCTGTTGCCAAGAAGTTTGAAAACCGAATCTAGGACTTCATTCTCATTTACTATTTGCACATGAGAAACAGCAATGTCGCTTGCAACAAGCATTTTACTTAAGGTATTATATTCTGTTATGATTGATCTGATCTCGTTATCGGTTATTACTCCAACAATTTTGTTTTTCTCGTTTGTTACATAAACAATATTATGAGGTCGTTCAACTAATTGACTAACAAGCGAAGGTATTGGCATATTGGAGGGCACCATAAAAATATCAGGTTTCATTACATCTTTTACTTGTATAGTTCTTAAGATTTTTGAATCTCTACCAAACGACAATTCAAAACCTTCTTCCTCTAAATGTTTAGCTTGTATTGATCCTTTTAATCGCCATTGTACAATGGTAGTACTTATAACAACTGCAAGCATTAGGGGAAGCATAAAATGATAATCTTGTGTCATTTCAAAAATTATTAATATAGCTGATATCGGAATAGAATTAATGCCTCCTAGCATTGCTCCCATTCCAACTAAGACGTAGGTTGTTGTATCAACATTCATCCCGAAAAAGTAATTCAATGAAAATGCGAAAAGATACCCGAAAGTTGCACCCATAAAAAGTGATGGTGCAAACACACCGCCGAAACCACCAGAACTAAGTATTAGTGGGACTAAAATGAATTTTAAAACGAACAATATTGATACGAGTTTCCAAGTAACCGCGCCAGACAAAATACGGTTTATAGTATCATATCCAATCCCAAAAACATCGCTGTAAAAATATCCTGAGATTCCAACAAGTAACCCAACTACTGACATTAGAACCCATCGAGGATATTTGTTTCTTAATCTTTTCCTAAATACTGTGCCGACAACAGAAGAATATCTAATATAAAGTAGAGATAAGATTCCAGCAATAATTCCAAGAATTATAAAAAGATAATAATCTTGATACGGACCAACAATAGCGGAATCGAATTGAAAGGCAGGTGAATCCCCCAAAAATATTCTGGAAATAGCGCTGGCTGTTACTGATGCAAGAATTAAAGCCGAAAACGTAGCTGTGTGAAAATCATTAAGCAGAATAACTTCTAAAGCAAAGAAGATACCTCCTAATGGTGTGTTAAAAACTGCCGAAATAGCTGCACCGGCACCAGCTGCTGTAAACATGCGTTTCCGCTGATCAGAAAGGCCAAACAATTGTCCTAATTTACTAGCAACTCCACCACCGATCTGAGCTGCAGGTCCTTCCGGGCCGACTGTACCGCCAGAACCCATACAAATAGCAGGAGCGATAGCATGAAATAATGTAGTTCGGATGGGTATGTAACCGCCTCGTGTTGCAACTGATTTAATTACATCTATTACTCCCTTCCTTTTTGCAATGTTAGGGAAAAAACGGATCATTGATGCTTGAATAAGCATTCCAATTAATGGGATGGTAATTATGATCCCAGCACCAATATAAATCAGTTTATCTAAAAAGACTTCAAAAAATAGATGGTCGAAAAAATGAATCAAGTGATGAAACATAACAGCTGCCAATCCAACTACAGCGCCGGTTAAAATAGCAAGCACGCTAAATACTGAATATTCAGGCATCGCTATTTTATTAAAAGCGCTTTGAAGCCATAGACGAGAACTTGTTAATCCAAGTCTAATCTTTTTTCCTATTTCATAAAGCTTAATACTGTTATTCATATCAACACAATATTCTATATTAAAGAGCTATTCTTTTGAGTAAAGAATTTTTCCTCCAACCATTGTCATTAGCACCTTCGTATTTTTAATTTCTTCATCCGGTACTTTTAATAGATCTTTTGAGAGAACTACAATATCAGCCAATTTACCTGGTTCTATTGAACCTATTTTGTCCTCTTGAAAAGAAGCATATGCACCGTTGATAGTATATGACTTAAGAGCTTCTATTCTCGACATTTTTTGATCAGGATAAAACGAAGAACCATCAGGTAGTTTTCGAGTTACTGTTGCATAAAAATTATCAATTGTATTTATTGATTCAACAGGTGCATCTGTACCATTACAGATTAAAGCACCACTATCTATTAGCTTTCGCCAGACATAAGCGCCTTGTTTTGCCCGATAGTTGCCCAATCGTTTTTCTACATAAACCGCATCAGAAGTACAATGTATACCCTGCATGGCTGCAACAACATCTAGCTGCGAAAATCTTTTAATATCTTTTTTCGAGAGATGCTGGGCGTGCTCAATTCGCCATCGAAGATCATGCTTTTCAGAATGCTTCTTGAATGTTGATTCATATATATTCATTATTACTCTATTTCCTTTATCACCAATTGCGTGGGTACACAATTGAAAACCGTTGTTGATCGCTAATTCAGCTGTTTTTCTGAGGCTGTGTAATGGAGTAACATTCATACCTGTGTGACCTGGAAGATCAGAGTATTCATCAAACATCCAAGCACCACGTGAACCAAGAGCACCGTCAATAAGTACTTTAATTGATCGAACATTTAGAAAATTATTTCCATATCCTATGATTCTATAATTACTTAGATTTTTCTTAAGTTCATTATTGTCAGCGCTGACCATGATGTTTAATCTTACTTTGATATTTCCAGAATCAATTTCTTCTTTCAGAAAATCAATAACATCAAATGATTCTCCAGCATCGTGAAATGATGTTATGCCATTTCGAAGACATTCGTTAACAGCGAGCTCTACCTTCTTCTGCCTCAATTTCTTTTTTTCTGCCGCAGAATTATTATTGATGTAAGCATTATATTTTTTAGAGATCAAATACTCAGCATCTTCCTCAAAAACTCCGATTGCATTTTTCAAAGAATCTCTTACTATTCTACCTCCATCTGGATCACTTGTCGAAGTGTTAATTCCGGCTAATTCCATTGCTTTTTTATTAGCAAAGATTGCATGGCCACTTGCATGATATAATAACACCGGATTAAATGGTGTTGCTGAACTTAAGATATCATGAATCGGATACCCCTCAACATTCGGTTCGGGAACAGGATCCCACTTTTCTTGATGCCATCCACGTCCAACTATCCACGGTCCCGGACCAGTTTTTTCTGTAGCTTCGGCAACTTGTGCAATTATTTCATCCCAATTAACTGCATCATTTAAATCTAAAATCATCATTGAATTGCCAAGGCTCATAAAATGAGCATGACTTTCAACAAAGCCGGGCATTACAAATTTTCCATTAAGATCGATAATCTCTGTATTCTCTCCAATAAGTTTTTCGATCTCTAAATTACTTCCTACACTTTGAATTGTATCGTTTTTTATTGCAATAGCTTCAGCATCAGGAATAGTATCGTTAAGTGTTGCAATGTTTCCATTTACAAAAACAATGTCTGCATTATTTGAAGTAGAGCTATCGCATGAAATTATGACAAGTAGTGAAATGAATGAAAGAAAAATGAATTGAAAAATCCGAGAGGAAAACATCTATTCTCCTATTTCTAATAGAATTTAATTTAAAATACAATTTACCCACTTTTCATATCAATAGAAAAAGGATGAAGAGATTATTTGACTGCCACCATGGGATGGTGGCTAAAGTGGAGGATTAAAAAACTATACTCACCCCAATATTAAAAGTTTCGTATGTAAGAGCAGGTTCATTTCCATCAGGATTAAATGGCCAGTTCATATCCTCTTGGCGTAGTAAGTAATATCCGTAAAGGTAACCAGCTTTTAATATGAAGTTGAATATTGGACCAATAACTGGAGCATTTTCAACGATCTCTTCAGTAAAATGGCTGAGAACATTATAACCAATTTGTGAAACAATAAAACTTCCGGACCAATACCAAAAGAGGTGACGGCGGTAAACAACACTTGTTTCATAATATGGATTGATTTGAAACATTGAGGCAACTTCTAACTTAACACCATAAGTTGATTTATCTCCGAATCGAAATGTTCCATAATAATCATTAAAAATATAATCTTCAGGTGGTCCAGCAACACTCTTAACAGGATTTTGTATATCATATTCACTTAACTTTGTCCAGACAAAGTCTTGTGAAATATAAGGTGTTACTGATAGAAAAGAACCGCCATAGCCTATTCCATCTCTTGAACCAAATCCAAATCGGTACGAATCTGTTAGTGTTTTCATATCATTATCTTTAAAACTCTGCTGAGAAGAACTTATATATGAACCAAATATATATCTTTCATTCAAATCTAGAAGAATGCCTTTGTAGATTTTTCTTTCACTTTTACCAAGCTTAAAATCCCAATGACCAACTGCTGCAAATTCGCTTAAAATACTTGTATGACCAGGATACCCAACCCCATAATTGAGTTCAATCATTGGCCTTGATGTGTAGATAAAATCGAGAACGTTTTCGTTCAAATAATCATCAATATAATCACCATCATTTTCGTTTTGAGAAAAAAGAATAGATGAAAATAGCAGTGACAAGAATATTGAAAAGATTAAAAATCTATAAAACATTGCTTCCCCCGTGATTTATTGGATTATTCGTCTTCGTTATTTTTAAGTATTTTTAATAAAGTGTTTAGAAGAATATCATTTTGAACCGGTTTTGTAAGGAAAGCATCAACACCGGCTTGATAGGCATTTTCTTTGTCCTTATGAAATGCATGAGCTGTTAGAACAATAACAGGTATATGTTTATATTGATCATCGGCTTTTAATTCAGATGTTAATTCCAGTCCATTCTTTGTGCCGCGGAGGGATATGTCCATTAAAATAATATCAATTTTTTGATCCTCCAAAACTGCATAAAAGGTTTCAGAGGAATCACAGACTTCAACATTAAACTCCCTTCTCAAAAAGAGCTGCAAAAACTTTTGACTATCATAGTCATCTTCAACTACCAATAATGTTGGTTTTTTTTCTTCAGTAGACATTCAGCACTCTCAATTGTTTCTGTTAGACATCTATTATGCTAAGATCATGAAAAATATGTAAAATTGCTACTATTTAATATATACATGCTAATAAATTGATGCAATATTGTCAAATTCCTTTCTTTTAATATTCGGAACAGTTGTTGTTTCTCCCGGAATACCTGCTACAACTATTAAAAATGGCTTTTCATTTTGGGGTCTATTTAAAATTTGATTCAAAAAGTTCATTGGACTTGGAGTATGGGTTAAAGCAGCAATCCCAGAATTATGAAGAGCAGTTATTAACATTCCGGTTGCAATACCTACAGATTCTTTTGTGTAATAATGCTTAGTAACCTTACCATTGTCGTCTTGCTTATACTTTCGTTCAAATACAACTATCAAATAGGGAGCTTTTTCAAGAAATGGTTTCTTTTCGTTAGTTTCGAATTGCTCAAGAACTTTCAACCAATCTTCAGGAGCGCGAGTAGAATAAAATTCTTTTTCTTCTTTCTCTGCTTCAACTCTTATAGTCTTTTTTATATCTGGATTTTTTACTATTGCGAAGAACCAAGGCTGCATATTGGCTCCACTTGGAGCTGTGCCAGCAGTTCTAATCGCATTTTCTATTACCTCTTGAGGGATGGTCTGGTCAGAAAACGATCGAATGCTTCTTCTTTTACTCATTAATTCTAAGAATTTTTCAGACCGCTCTAACATTTCATCTTGAGAAAATTTTGGAAATTCTTTTAGGGGAACAAATTTAGTTTTCATATTGCTACTCAATATACTATTCTTCGTATAACTCACGGAGTTCTTTCATGCTTGCTGGATCGCCAATAACTGTTAATCTGTCCCCTTCAAAGATTTGAGTGCTTCCTTTAGGAATAATTATTTCTCCACCTCTCTGCAAAAGAGTTATCAGACATCCACTAGGAATATTAATATTCATTAACTTTTGATTTATAAAAGATTTGGTCTTCTTACCATGTAAAACATGTAATGCTTGAAAATTATCATCATGAATAAGTGCTTCTTTTAATTCCTGTTCATCTTGCGCCGAAAGCCACTCGCTCATAAATGAATCATCATCAACACGGCCAGCAATTTGAGCCAATATTCTTAAATGTTGAGTCGGGTCACTTTCCGGACTTATTAAAAAGAAAACAGCTGTAACGCTTTCTACATTTTCTTCTTCGTGGGTTAAAGGATTAAATATGGGAATTTCAATTCCAGATTTTACTCTTATTAAAACAAGCATTGAATGCTCAATTCCCTCACATCTAAAATGAGGAAGAGCAACTCCATGAGTTACTGGTGTAGCACCAATACGAGTTCCTTCCATAACGCGTTTGATGATTTCTTCTTTAGATAACGGCAGGTAGTCAGACAACCATTTAGAAGTGATGCTAACTGCTTTATCAAAATTAATATCATTAGTAAACTCAAGTACTTTGCTATTCATTACAATTTGATCAAATGGATCCCCTTTACGTAAACCCTTTTCCTTTAGAATTCCTCTTAGTTCCGTGTCAATTCCGTCATAACGAAATTTACCCCATCTTTCGAAAACATGATAAATCGCACCATTCCGCTCAACATTTCCTCGAGCATAAAACCAATACCACATTCCACCAGCAACGACTAAACCAGCAGAAAAAATTATTGGGAGAGCACCCATCTGAAAAATCAAGTAGAGTGATGAAAATATTCCAAATAAATGAAGCCAAGGATAAAATGGAGATCTATAACCAGGATCATATGACTCAATTCTACTTTCTCGCATTACTATAACAGCAAGAGAAACTAAAGCAAACATAAGTAGTTGAAATGCACTAGCTAATTTTGCAATACCTGTTGGATCAAGAGTTACTAATAAGACAACTATTATTAAAACAGTTAGTAAAATTGAATTTACCGGTGTATCAAACTTTCCAAGTTTTCTGAAATAAGTTGGCATTATATGATCACGACTCATTGCAAGCGGATAGCGAGATGCACTCATAGTACCGGCATTTGCTACTGAGATGAATGCTAAAATTGCAGCCACTGATAAAATTATCATTCCATATTCACCCATTATAACCTTTGCAGCAGAGGCAACAGGAGTTAAGTTTCCAACAAGCTCAGACATTGGCACAAGCCCTACTATAACAGATGTACCTAGTAAATATATTAAGATAGCTATTCCTAGTGCGATAAATACTCCAAGGGGAAGATTTCTTTCAGGATTTTCTACTTCTTCAGATAATGATGCAACTTTGGTAACACCGACATAACTTATATAAACAAGGCCGGCAGTTGCAATAATCGAATCAAATCCTGAATCAAAAAAATTGTTGAACTGTTCGAAATTTAATTTTGGAATACCACCGATTATAAAAAAAGCTAAAATAGATAATAATCCTATAACAAGAAAAATCTGAAAGCTACCGCTTTTTTTTGCACCGAAAACATTCAATATACCTAAAGCAACCGCCAATACTATTGCAATTGGAGTAATAGAAAGAGAGGGAACAAATAAAGATATGTAAGCACCCATTCCAATTAAAGCAAAAGCAACTTTTAAAATTAATGCCAGCCACGTACCAATTCCACCTATTGTTCCAACTAATGGACCTAAAGAACGATCTAAGAAATAATATACTCCGCCAGCTCTAGGCATAGCCGTTGCTAATTCAACAACGCTTAACATAGCTGGTATTAAAGGAATAGCAGCAATAAGATATGCAAGAATTAAAGCTGGCCCAGCTTGCTGTGCAGCCAAACCTGGTAATAGAAAAAACCCTGCACTAAGAGTTGTTCCTGCAGCAATTGAAAATACTCCCAGGAGATTTAATTCTTTTTTTAATTTCTTCTTCTTAACAGTCATAAATTCAATATAATACTTTTTTAGGGTTACTTTCAACACCCATTTCTTCAAGTAAGAAATCAGCACCCCCAAGTTTTTGTGTTATCCAAAGCACATAGCGAATATCTACACCAATTGACCGACTGTATTTTTCATCCCATGCAAAATCGTTAATCGTTGCTTCAAATGCTCTATCAAAGTTAACTCCGACAAGTCTTCCATATGCATCTAATATGGGACTTCCGGAACTACCGCTTGTAGTATCCATATTATAAAGTATCCCTACCGGAATTGATTTCAATTTCGGATTATAAAACTGTCCAAAATCCTTTGCTTCATATAACTCTCTGAGTTTTAATGGAATTTTATATTCTCCTCCATTATAACTCTTTTCAATTACTCCTTCTAAAGAAGAAATTGGTGATGAATATAAAGCATCGCGAGGAGAATAACCCCTTATAAACCCATATGTCAAGCGCAGTGTCCCATTTGCATCAGGAATAAATAAATCATCTTTCCACTCTTTTTTGACTTCATAGAATTGAGGAAGTAGTTTGCTTAAAGCTCCTGTAATTTTTCTGTTTTCACTTTTCAGAGATTCATTTTGTTCATCTAACTCAAGGGCAAATTTTATTAATGGATCATCCAATTCTTTTAATTGCTTAAGTGACATTTTTAACAAAGCATCAAAATTTTCTTTCTTAGTGATCTTTGATGAAATCACATTGCTTTCAACAAAGTTAGCAACTTTACTTTTGTCATTGTTTTTATCAAACCTATTATCAATTGCTTCAATACGGGATGAATCTGAAAACCTCGTTGCATCACAGATCATTTTTGTAATTAATTCAATTTCAATCTCATTCATAGAAATTTCAAAAGTTTTCTCATAACGACGAATCGATTTTTCTATGTTCTCATCTTTATAGGCAGACTCTCTTTCTGAATTATCCTTCTCCCTTTCTTTAGCATATTGAATAACAAAATTTGCTAATTTGAAATAATCTGATAAATAGTATAATCTTGAGAACCATAGGTTTGCTTCTGCTAAATTAAATTTTTGAGAGTATACGTCATCGATTTCCTTGAAAAGAGTATTGTGTTTTTTGCTGAGTTCAACATTGTTATTTATGAATTCAGCAATTTCTTTCTCCTCATTTTTCTTTATATTAATTAAATCTGTGTTACGGATTCCTTGAATTTTACCTTTGTAATTTTTCATTGTGTTGGAAAGCCGCTTTATATGAGTAGCATAAGCGAGGCTCATTTCTTGATCGGTTTTAGTTTTTTCTTCTATTAAATTAATTTTCCACTCATACAGCGATGAAATATATGGAAGCTGATAGTTAAATTGATATTCAAGAAACTGAAAAGGCTGGTTACGATAAGTTCGTCCGGGATAACCAAGGATAAATGCAAAATCACCTTCATTTACTCCATCCGGATTTACTACTAAATGTTTTTTGGGATTATAAGGCACATTTTTTTCACTATATTCAGCAGAACTGCCATCTTGTGCAACATAAGCACGCATAAAAGTAAAATCACCATTATGTCTTGGCCACATCCAATTATCTGTTTCACCCCCGAATTCACCTATTGATCTTGGTGGAACGTAAACTAAACGAACATCTTCTATAATTCGATATCTAAAAAGTATATAAGATTGTCCTGCAAACATTTCAGAAACACTTGCCTCAATGGAATTTTCTTTATCGGTTGCTTTCTCGCCAAGTTCTTTCATCTTTTGGGAGATTAATTTTGAACGCTCCTCTAAATCCTCAACACCTTCAACAGTCTTAAGAACTATGTCCGAAACATCTTCATACGATTCAGTTATTTTTACTTTATAGTTTTTAGCATGAATCTCTTTTTCTCTTGAATCAGCTAGAAATCCATTTTCCAAATAATTCTGTTCGGGAGTTGACGCTGCATTAACTGCACCAAAAGCACAATGGTGGTTTGTAATAATCAGTCCCTTGGGAGAAACGAACGATCCAGTACATCCATTAACTTTTACAAGTGCATCAACTAAACTGACACCATCAGGATTGTAAATTTCATCTTGATTAATTAAAAAACCTGCTTTTTTTAGATCTAGTTTCTTGAGTTCACTAAGGGGATATTGTCCCTCCTCAGCCAATAAATTCATAGTTATTATGAAGAGCGATAACGATAAAGCAATTTTGAGAATTCTACTTTTTACTAACATTTAGTTGTCCATATTTTTATGATACATCTCTATTTAACATATTTTCCCATTAGAAAAATAATAAGATACAAATTTAACAAATGTCAGAATATTTGATAGGGTAAAAGGAGGAGTTTATTTAAAGCAAACCTCCGAGGTTTTTAAAATAAACTGGTACTCAAACCTCGGAGGTTTTTCGTTTCCGAAAGTGAAATCTTTAATCAAAAACAACCGTTACTTTTTCATTTGTCTCAAACTTAACACCGGGAATATCTTCCAATATTTCTCTTGATTCTTCATATGATGCATCATCCAGTGCTTTAAGTTTTTTTAGCTCTTCTGGATTTTCAAGAATTTTATCAAAACTCATTTCCACCAAAGTTAATGTTGACTCGTCAACATATGTTGCATTTGTTTCAACAATATCGCCTTCAACCTCAAGTTGAATAAGAATTCGAAAATCTTTCATAATTCCTTTTACTTCATCATTCCATTCTTCATCTTGTTCATTTTCATATTCTTCTGTTTCCTCAGTTTCTTCTGCTAGGCCTGGTTCCTCCTTATCCTCAGGCATTATAATAGTAAGTGTCGCGGGATTTCCCTTAATGAATTTAAATGTTATATCATCTTCTTTAGTTTCCTCAGCTTCTTCTCCCATCGAAGGAGCTTTATCGGAAACATCCTGATCCATCTTTATCTTATTTACATCATCAAACTCATAAAGAGCTCTATATCCCTCTCGTCCATTATCCTCAAGCTTTTCGCCAGAGACATACCTTACACCTTCACCCATTTCCATTGCTTCATTTCTCAGTTCAACCTCATCCAGCAAACTGAATTCTTCTTTTGTTGAATCATCAGCCATTGCCATAAAACCCTTTATCATTTGCACCATAGCTGCATTCATATATAGGGTCTCTTCAATTGTTCCTGATCCATCAGGTTTTAGGTTCATTTTATAATGAACATCAATGCATCCAATAAGACTAAAGGTTAGTATTAGAAAAGGTAATATCTTAATTATGTTTTTCATATCTGACTCCAAATTATACTAAATTTCTGCTGATTATAAATATAAGATTTTATTAATATAAATAAATATTACTCAATAAATGAAATAACTTATATTTATATTTCGCACCTTAAATAAAGGACATATTAATGACATACTATGAAATTATTGGCTACATCGGTTCTTTACTTGTAGCAGTGTCTCTTTCAATGAAAAACATTAGAAACTTAAGAAAAATTAATTTCTTCGGTGCTTTTGCATTTTCGGTTTATGGATTGATCATTGAGGCATATCCAGTTTTTATACTTAATGGATATATAGCTGCAATTGACATATACTATTTAATAAAGATGAATAAAACCAAAGAAGATTTTAAATTGGTACCTGTTCTTGATAAAAAACATATATATCTTGAACAATTTTTAGAATTTTATTCGGATGATATAGAGATATTTTTCCCAGACTTTAGAAGTCTTGATCTAACAAAATTAAACTGTTTTTTTGTATTAAGAGATCTAAGACCGGTTGGCTTGTTGATAATAGAGGAAAAGAGCGGAGATGAAATTGAAATTCATTTAGATTACGCTATACCGGATTATCGTGATCTGAAATCGGGAAAATATGTTTTTAATTCAGAAATGAAATATTTTAAGACAAAGGGCTACAAAACGTTAATTGCAAGAACGAAGATTAAAAAGCACCAAAAATATTTATTAAATATAGGATTTATTCAAAGTACTAAAAACGAGGAGTTTTTTACTAAGAATATTTAGTTAAATATTTTTTTTCGTGGACAATATAATAACGAATCCTTTTTTAACATTATTCATCAAATAATGATAAAAAATGGAGATTTATTAAAATGCAGCAGAATTCTCAACCAAAAGTTATTATATTTACAACCCCAACTTGTAGCTATTGTAATGTTGCTAAAAGATACTTTAGAGAAAAAAGTGTAAAGTTCACTGATATTGATGTTTCTAGAGATCAAAGAGCAGCGACTGATATGCAAAGACGTACAGGACAAACCGGTGTGCCGGTTATTTTGATTAACAATAGACCAATAGTTGGATTCGATAAACCTAAAATCAATAGGATGTTAAACATAAAATAATTAAAGGAGTTCAAAAATGACAGTTAAACCTTTAGATGACAGAGTTCTTGTTGAAGTTACTGAGGAAAAAGAAAAAACAGCTTCTGGAATCATTATTCCAGATTCTGCAAAGGAAAAACCAAGAATGGGTTCTGTAATTGCTGTTGGAACAGATGAAGATCTGCAAGAAAAAATTAAAGAAGGAGATAAAATTCTTTTCGCTAAATATGGCGGTGAAGATATTACAGTTGGTGATAAAGAATATAAAATTGTTCAACGTGGTGATATTTTAGCAATTTTATCATAGTAATTACTTTGTAGTAGATTTAAGCCCAACTCTTTAGTTAGAGATTGGGCTTTTTTTTGCTTTAATCTGGATTATGCAATAGAAAAACACAAATTCTCAACTTATTTAATTAAGCTAAAAACCTCTGAGGTCTTAGAGACCTCGGAGGTTTGAATTGCCAAAATTGTTAATTTTAATATTCAGTTAAAAGATAATTAACTAAAATATTTAGTTTTTCCTCGCTCAACTTCTCAGCCGGGGGCATGCTGAAACGATACTTTCCTTTATACTCACTTATCCTTGGGTTATCATTAAAAGATTTAGGATCTTGTAGATATTTGAATAAATCATCACTACTCCATTTTTGACTTACTCTATGTAAGGATGGTCCAGAATCAGAGCCTTCTAAATTTTTACCATGGCAATTTTTACATTGATTTTCAGTAAGTAATATTTCAATTTCATTTGGTAGTTCAGGTTCAGTTTGTGAATAATTAGTTTCATCTATTTCATCGTATTGTTGAGTTTCATCCCTTTTCGTTAATTTTGAAAGCACCAGCAGTATAACAAAAAGTAAAAGAAAAATTGAAACCCATTTTTGAGCATTGGTCATTTTACATCCATTTTATTAGTTAAATAATCTTTTAAATTTCTTCAATCATTTGCTCTTCATAATACTTACGATATTCTACTATTGAATTATAAATTGTTTTTGCAATTTCCTTTCTGCCCTTTTTGCTTTTCAAATATGCTTCATCCTGTCTATTCGAAATAAAACCAGTTTCAACTAAAACACTTGGCATCGATGCACCCACAAGCACATAAAAACCTGCTTGCTTAACACCACGGGCTGGTACTTTAAGTTCATTAGCCCAATTTTGATAAAGAATTTCAGCAAATTTTTCAGAATATCGTAAATAGGCTGAATGAGCCATAGTAACTAAAATAAAATTTTCATCTGTTAATGTTTGATATAGATCAGGATTATCTTCATATTGGATTACACTATTTTCCATTTCAGCTATTTCGATTGCTTTTTCCGTTTTGCCGGGACGAAGTAAATAAACATCAAATCCTCGTACTTTTGAATTTTTCCTCCCTAAAGAATTAGCATGAATTGAGATAAATAACTTACCCTCATTTTCATTTGCAATTTTTCCCCTTTTATAAAGCTCCACAAATTTATCAGAATTTCTTGTTTGTATTACTTTTATATCCGGCATTTTTGTCTTTAAGATCTTCTCTAATTCAATAGCAACACCAAGATTTACATCTTTTTCTCTTAGTCCTGTAACACCAATGGCACCTGGATCTCTGCCGCCATGTCCAGCATCCAAAACAATAACATCAAAATTCCACTTGTTTTTATCAGCCTGAATATCATCGACTAAGGAATCAAATGCATCATTTTGAATAGTTATTAGAATATCATCGGTATCAATATCTTTGGATGAAGATTGAAGAGAATCTGAGTATTTTACGTTGCCTTTCAGAAAAAACTCAATCTGCTTGTTTCCTTTCACTGTTTTAACTCTTACTTTTCTTACATCTCCGCCTGGTTTGGCGCTTTTAATTAGTGCAGGATCAATGGATGCACCGGAAACGAAAAAGAATAATTTACCTTCATGAATTGAAGAACTATATTTATTTATTTGTCGTGAAGTTTTCAGCCGAATTAAAGTTCCATTAGCCATTTCAGTAATTTCCATTCCATAAATGTCAAAGTCAGAAACACGTTCGGCTGCCGGCTTTTTTTCAACCATAATCTCTGTTGGTTTAGTTGATTTTAGCTGTGCAAAAATATCGGAAGGATCATTCGTTACAATTAGATCTTTCGTTTTTCTGTTGTATTTTATTTTTTTCTGATATGCAATCTCAATGTATTTTAAGGTATAATCGATTGGAATAAAAACATCATTATTTAAAAGCAGCGTTGAAATCGGTATTTGAAAAACTAAATTTATATCCTTGTTTTTATCAGTTAATACAATAAATTGATTTTTCGCAGTTACTTTTAGGTTAAAATTGTCAAACTTCATCTCAACTTTTGCTGCTGAAGGATTGTAATAGTAATTTCCTGATAAGATTTTTGACAAATCCTTTGCAGAAACGTACGTCATCCCATTTCTAATAATTGATGAAATATTTCCATTTTTACCATTATTTGAAACAGAAACATTAAGGAGACGTTGCCCAAAAGAGAATGTTGTAAGTAAAAAAAGGCCTATAAATATATAATTGAAGATACTTCTATGCATACTAACCAATAAAAGGGATCATAAATGAGGAGTTTTTCTTGTATTCGTCAAATTTCTCTCCGAAATAGCTTTTAAGCAATTCTTCCTCTTTCTTTGCTCTTAAGATAAATAAGGGCAACTCAAGTATAAGAATTGTTGGAACAGAAAAATAACTGCAGAGTGCAATTCCGAGTCCTAAATCACTTATTATTTGACTAACATATTGTGGATGTCTAATAACTTTATGCAAACCTGTAGTAATTAAATTATGATTCTTTTTTATCACGATTTCCTGAGAATAATTCTCTTTCAAGTTTTTAAATGATAATACTTGCAGCCATGAAAATAATATAAATACAGACAGACCAACAATTCTAATTATTGTTAAACCACTTTCATACTCTAAGGTTCCAATTTGGAACAATCCAAGAATTTGGAGTATTAAAACGAGGGCTGAAATATTTAAGGGAGTCTTTTGTAAATATGTTTTCGGCTTCTTCTCATTTTTTGTTACTGCACCTTTTAATCCTCCCTTTGTTGTGGTTGAATTTGCAAACAAAGAAAATAGGATTGCTATACCAGAAATAATATTTATTGCATCCATGAGCTGTTTTTAGACTTTTTGAGTATTAATATTTGTCAGTGTGCAATATAATAAAATCCTATGTAAAAGAATTTTAATTCAGAAGCTCTTATTTGCACAAGCAGCAATAATCATTTTCAGTAAATTAAACAGGGCAGTCTGTGTAATATTTACCACCTTAATAAGTTATATTTGACTTTTATTACCAGCAGAGATTTTTTTATTCAATTATTTAAAACATTTTTCTAATGATGAGAGAATAAATATCTAATAAAATAAATCTTTTTAGCACTTTTTGAATATGTCTTAGTCTATGTAGAATAAATACAAATTTAAAATTGTGATTCCTACTACAGAAAACATTTTTGGCCTGATTATAGCATGGTTTTTGCGAGAAAATATAAATGAAATTTTACAAACCATATAAAAATTTATGAATACTGGACAAATGCTTATAACATTAGCGGCTATGATGCTTTTGTCGCTAGTTATATTAAGAGTCACAAATACTTTTCTTCATACAGAAAGTTCACTACTAGATTCCAAGTTTGGGGTCTTGGGAATTTCATTGGCAACATCAATGATGGAAGAAGCTACTGGTAAAGCTTTTGATGAAAATTCCACTAATGGAACTATTCCAACACTTGCCAATTTATCAGTAATAGGTCCAGACCTTGGTGAAAAGTATGCAGATTTTGACGATTTTGATGATTATGATGGTTTAGTTAAAATAGATACTACGATGCCTGTTGCGACATATAAAGTAGAGTGTAAAATCAGTTATGTTAATCCAGCAGATTTAGACAAGAGTTCTATTATTAATACATGGCATAAAAAATTAGATGTTATGGTAACCACACCAGCTAGTGATGATACTGTGCATTTATCAACCGTTTACAGTTATTTTTATTTTAGGTAAAAAATGGGTTTTAGTACATTAATTGACATAATGGGTTCAATAGTAATCGGCGGGATGCTGATGTTAATCTTATTTAGATTAAACGATGCATCGGTTGAAAACTCCTTCCTTTATAATGGAGAATTAATAATTCAAAAAAACTTGGTTGAGGTAGTGGATTTGTTAGAGTACGATCTTAGAAAAATAGGATATTGTGCAAATTGGAAAAACCTACCTGATCCATCAAAATATATTAAATCTGTTGATTCAAATAGTATAAGTTATTATACTGATGTTGATTCAGATGGTAATGTTGATTCATTAAGTTATTATCTTGGTCCAGCTTCAGCACTTTCTCATACACCTAATCCTAGGGATAGGATGCTTTATAGAAAGGTAAATAATGAAAAACCTCTTGCAGCAAATTTAGGCGTTACTCAGTTCGAATTTACATTTTTTGATGTTTTTGGGAATCAAATACCCTTCCCAATTGCTGTGCCAGGTCAAATCCAAACAATGCAAATTGATATTGCGGTTGAGGATATTGCAGCTTATGATGAAAATTATCAGCGCATTTTTTGGAGACAAATTCGTCTTGCTGCAAGAAATCTAAGGAATAGATAGGAGGAAATAATGGGTGGTAAAGCAGCGCTATTGATGGTTTTATCATTTAGTGTAGTATTTTTAGTATATGGGAATAGATTTGTATGGTTAACAACTGATTCTGTTGAAAATCTAGTAGATTATTACACTGAAACAAAAGCTCATAATATTGCTGTAAGTGGTGCAAATATGGCTGCAAATGAATTATTCTTTGATGGAGATTGGACAGCTGGTTTTACTAACTTACCTTATAATGATGGCGAGATAAATGTAGAAGTTAAAATAGATACAAGTGAAAAAATTGTTATTTCTAAAGGAGAATATGCTGGAGCAATAAGGGAAGTTAGAGTTAGGTTTAAACCAAGCAGTTTTGCAAAGTTTGCTTATTATATGGATCTCTTTGGCGGAAATGATGTTTTTAAAACTGGGGACACAATCTGGGGACCGATGCACACCAATGGATCGTTGGGGACAGAAGGAAGTCCAGTATTTTATGGGAAAGCAACTTCTAAGTTAGGCCTTAAAATGAATGCTCCCAAAGATCCTCAATTCTATGGGGGATATGAGAGTGGTGTAGATATTCCCTTTACCTTTGATACTACAGGTATTCCAACGGCAGCTGCTACCAATGGTAAACTATACCCGGGAGGTCCTCAAGATGTTCGGTTAGTATTCAATTCCGACCAAACTGTTACATGGAGCATAGACCCTTTGATGAATGGTACATGGAGTGCTCCGGTTACAGAACCTTTGAGCACTTTTGCGCCTAATGGTGTTATATGGAACAATAAAGGAAATCTCTACGTATCTGGAACCGTGAATGGGCAATATACAATAGGAGTTGGTATTAGTTCAGGTATAGGTAATGGTAACGTATATGTTGAAAATGATATAGTTTACAGAACTGATCCAATTGAAGATCCCAAATGTACTGATATGTTAGGAATTGTATCTGGAAATAGTGTGATAATTTCGCCAAATAGTGATAACTATAGTGATGTTAATATTCATGCATCTATCCTTGCAACTCAAGGAGGTATAATGATAGAAGATTTGAGTAAATTTCCCCCATCTGGAACACTTTACTTAGCAGGGGGAATAATTGGAAAACAAAATCAAGACTTTGCTTTATTAGATAAATTGGGAAATGTAACAAACGGATATGATTTAAAACTTAAATATGATGAAAGATTTATGGTTGTTGCTCCTCCAGCTTATCCTAATACGAATACTATTGAAATAGTTTCCTGGTACGAATAATTAAATAGATTATAATATTCGCGATTTCATTGATCCCCTATTTGATATCGCTCCCAGCCCCAAATTAAACCTTGGGGCTTTTTTATTTTAGAGTATCAAAAACTACCCGTAAGTAAACTTCCATTCTAAAATTCCTTGTCATTGCGAATCTCAACGTTATTTGTTGAGTGAAGCAATCTAAAAAGAGATCGCTTCAGTCGCGAGCTCCTTCGCGATGACAAATTTATTTTTAGAAATTGAATATTAGAAAATTGACATTTATTTGTATTTTATTTTTTATCATTTGTAACTTACTACCCATAAAAACACAAGTATATTTAATTTTATAATGATGGTAAAATATCTAATCACAATATTGTGCTTGCTCTTTTCGCAGCTTGTTTATTCACAAGTAATTTCAATAGAAGGCAAAATAATAGATAGAGAAAATAAACGGCCTCTCAGCTTTGCAAACATCAGAGTAGATTCATCAAATATTGGCACCTCAGCAAGCATAGATGGAGCTTACATGTTAAAATTGGAGAAGGGAAACTATAAATTAATTGCTTCCTATATCGGTTATAAAACTGATACTATCAATCTAAATGTAAACATGGACCTGCCTATAAATTTTAAAATGCAGAGAACCTCAATAAAATTAGATGAAGTGACGGTTCTGCCTTCAGAAAATCCTGCAATAGAAGTTATTAGAAGAACCATTGCTGCAAAAAATAAAAGAAATGAAAAGTTAAAATCATATGAGTTCAATGCTTATACTAAAGGAATTATAAAAACCACAAGAGACATTTCAGCCAGCAGTAACAGTGTCAGCATGGGAATAGGTATAGAAGATACAGCTGGCCTAAGAATAACCGGAATTTTTGAAAACGAAAGTAAAGGTTATTACAAAAAACCGAATGACTATAAAGAAGAAATAACAGCGCAGAAACAATCTGCTAACTTTCCTTCAACAATCAATTTGCTAACTGGTGGCAGAGTAATACAAAACTTTTATGCTGATGATATCCAGTTCTTTGAACGCCCGATTACTAGTCCAATTGCTGATGATGCTCTCGATTTTTATTACTACAGGATTAAAGATACAATTGCCTATAACAATAATCCTCTCTTTAAAATACATTTTGAACCGGAGGACAGGTCAGACCCTGGATTTTATGGAACGCTCTTTATAACTGATTCTACTTTCAATCTGATAAAAGTTGATGTTCATCTAAACGATGCTGCCAATCCAGGAGGAATATTTGATAAAATAAATATCATTCAGCAGTATTTAGATTATGATGATGAGATTTATATGCCCATAGATTACCGTCTTTTTGTTGAGGGAAATGTAATGGGAATGGCAAAGTTCGGATTTGAAATAAATTCTGTGTTGTACAATTATGAAATCAATAATCGAATCGATGATGACTTTTTTGATATGGTTGTTCTCAAGGTTATGCCGGATGCAGACAAAAAGGACTCAGCTTTTTGGAAGTTAGATCAAAAAATTCCGAATACATTGGAAGAAGTTGAAGCTTACAGAAGAATCGATAGTATTGAAGCTGTTCCACTTACATTTTGGGATAGATTTTCTTGGCTCGCCACAAGAATTCCAATAACCGAAAATATTTCGACAAATGGAACTTTGAACCTTTATCACTTCAACAAAGTTGAAGGAAGCGCACTCAATCTAAGACTCTATTACAACGATTCTTTCAATAAACGTTTCTCCTCTTCCTTCGATATGAATTACGGTTTCTCAGATAAAAGATTTAAATGGGATGTTAATGCACAATACCTGCTTGGTGATTACCGCACTACCAAAGTTTCAGTAAATATTTTTGATAGATTAAATATTCTCTTCAGAGAATCGGATGAATATGGAAAGATGATCTCAACATTGACTAGTTTATTCGGTCATTATGATTTTAGAGATTACTACTATTCAAAAGGGATAGACTTCAAACTCAGCGGTGAGGTATTCCCGGTTTTAGATTTAGGAATTGGTTTTATGAATAGAACTGATAACAATGCTAAAGTCAACACAGAGTTTTCCTTCTTTGCAAAGGATAAATCCTATTCGCCTAATAAATTAATTTATGATGGAAAAGTTGTTGCTGTTTCTGGAACATTCAAACTTGATTTAAGAAAGTTTATTGAGGACGGTTATTATAGAAGACGTACCAGCATGGGGAGATCTTATTTCACTTTGGATGGTGAAGTGGTTGTAAGCAACAAATCAAAAATGACAAGCAATCTCGATTTTCAAATATATAAATTGAATTTATGGACAGAGCTTAATTCATTTCGCTCAACACGTTTTGAAATTTCAGCAAAAGGTATTTACTCAAACGGACCAGTACCATATCAGCTAATGACAGCACTTCCCGGTAATATTACAGCACTTGGCAAGGATTTTACATTTAGAACAGTTGGAATTGCTAATTATGTCGGAGACAGAGTTTATACAATTACAAGTCAGTATCGATTTAATGATGAAATATTTAAAATGTTAAAGATCCCATTACTTAAAGATGCTCGCTTAAGATTAGATGCACACTTTAACATTGCATGGCTTTCTATTTCAGAAGAATCAAAAACACTTAACATCAATTCATATGAGAATAGTTTTCCACAATTCATTGAACCGTTATATGAAATTGGTTTTGGGATAGGACATGTGTTGATACCAATGAAGCTGGAATTTACATGGCGACTAAATCACAGAGAAGAAAATAACTTTGTGATTGGGATAAATTCAGTTGCACTGTAAAAAATCTTCAAAGTTCTCCTTCATAATTAAAAAAACTTTAATTTTTTCTAAGAGTTAAATAAAAATCTAAAACATTAGAGAATATTTTATCTCTGATTCTTCTATATTTATCCATTATTTCCTCATCAAGCACTATCCTTTGCGCTGGATGATCAATTTGATAATGATGAAATTCTTTTGCTTTTGTAATTAAGTTAATACACTCAACTTTGGCATTATCTGATAGTGTTATTACATGGTCAAATTGCTGATCGAAAAATTCTGAAACACTTTTGGAATAATAATTACGAACATCTATTCCTAACTCATCCATAACCAAAACTACAAGAGGATTTATTTTGGGGGAAGAGGAAATCCCCGCTGAATACACCAGTAAATGGTTATCTAATGATTTTAATATTGCCTCAGCAATTTGACTGCGGCATGAGTTTTTCTCTGAAATTATAAGTACTTTTTCATTCATTTATTTCGTCTCAATTTTATAAAATTTATTATAATTAGATCTCATTCATTTTTGCTAACAATACTATTTGATTTGAGCATACTCAAACATATATTTCATTCTAATTTCTATTGCTTCTTTAATCCATTTTTCTAGGTTGTTTTTAATATCTGAATAAGGATCTTCTTTATCAGGTTCATAACATTTTACAATATCAGAAAAATTGATTCCATCAAAGCTGAATTGAATAAAGGGATTTGTTTTATTTGTTGAGTTATCTCTATGTTGCTTCTTAACATTGCCAACGCATATTCCTAATATGCCAAGATTATCTGTCCAAGCTTTTTTAATTTCATAATTAATTATTGGTTTTTTAGTAGTATTTTCTCCAATAAGTACAATTAAGCAGGAGCAAAAAATCATTCTATCACTAATCCATTTTTTAATGGTAGCAGTACCGCCTAGTTTTATCTTTTCCCATTCACTCTTAGAAATTGGCTTGTCGCAATGAACAATATCAAGATCCATTATCTGCTGTGCGATCTCTGAATCATTTTCAAAATCGCAGCTGTAGTACACTCTAATTTTTGACATCTTCCCCAAACTTATAATTATTAATAAACCCTTATTTTTTATGACACGTTAAACATAATGCACTATTTTCATTTGCAATTCTAATTGAAAGTGATGGCTCACGACCAGGCACGCGGTGACATCCATTACAACCATCAACCGTTTTTCTTTCAACATGCACATCGTGGCATGTTGAACACTGCATTTGGCCGTTATCTAACATATCTTCAGCAATTGTACCTCCTAAACCTGAAGGAGTTGAAGATGGATCAGCTAATTCTCCGTCTGCCTCAGCAAGAGCTGTGTTGTATGTAAAAGAGATTGGGTGTTCATGTGTTAAATCAACACCAATATTACCCATCTGCCAATCCCATGATAGATATTTAGTCCCGGTATTCCCGCCGAAGCTGTCATAAGCCACTGTACCATCATGACACGACAAACATAATTTAGAGTCTCCATTTGGCTGACCAATTGCGGCGTCTATTGTTGGACTATTATAAAGCTCATAAGTAGCTTGCGTTATCTCATGATTCCACAATGGAGAATTTGGAATTTCCATATTTGCATTATGAGGTGTGTGGCAAACTTTGCATATTTCATCATAATTTAATGGACTTCTTGTAAAATCGTGATGCGTACCCTCAATACCCGATGAATAAATATCTAAATTATTTTTACTAATAAAAGGAGAAATTAGTAAATAGAACAAGGCCATTGTTAGTACTTTCATAAGTTTCATAATCAATATCCCTCTTGATTATTTAATCATTTGATCTTACATACTTAAGTGTACCATGGCAGCCTGGAGCGCAAGAACCTCCATTTTCAATCACTTTATAATTAACCGGCATAGCCCACTTCCCAAATTGAACTGTTTTTGCAATTAGATGCGGCTTCTGCGAACCATGAACATTATGACAGAGTGTACAATTTCTTCCTTTATTCTGAGAAATATGCAGGTAGTGCATATTTACATCACCATCTCTAAAATTTGTCGCCGTCAATGTTTTCGCTTGTGTCAGAGCTGAACCATCATGACATTGAAAACATTGGTTAAAACTATAAGGCTCAATGTTTTTTGCATAACTACCGAAAGGAAATTCAGAATTTAGCAAATAGTTGTTGCTGGATGAGTGAGAAAAATGACAGTTCAGACAATCACCGGTTGAAACAGCATCATGCTTATACTTTGAATTAGTTACAATCTTATGAATATTTTTAAGAGTTCTTTTTTCATTTTTGTATTTTTTGTCATGACAAGTAAAACAAAGGTCTTTACCTTCCTTAACAAGTAACGAACCTGTTTGAGATGTATGAGGTAAGTGGCATGAAATACAACTTTTCTCCTGGTTAATAATATTATGCACAGTTTTTGCATTTTGAAACTCGGTTCCCATATCATCATGACATTCGAGACAAAGATTTGGAATTTTATCTGTAACAAGATATTCATTCTCAGAACCATGAGGATTGTGGCAATCCAAACAGCCTTCATCATAAGCCGCATGAACAGTTGAATGATTTAACATTTCTTGTTTCTCAGTATGGCATCCAAAGCAAAGCTGTTGTGGATCCTCTCGCAGCAGCATTTGATTTGCGGATTGATGCGGATCGTGACAAACCTGACATTGGCCAATTGCAACAGGCCCATGCTTAACCGTGTGGTTAGTAACATCTAATTTATGACACTCTGCGCATAGTTCTCCAACATTTTCCGCTTTTAGCAGCGAATAATTATCCGAACTATGCGGTGAATGACAAGAAGTACATTCTCCTCCCGAGAATGCCTTGTGATGAACTAAATTCTCACCCGGTGTATCATGGCATTCAAAACACAAGGAACCAATTTCATCATTTAATTTAAATTCTTTTCCGCTTCTGTTCGGATGTCCTTTATAGTTTTGATCGTGGCATGTTTCACAGTCGTCCTCAATTACTGGATGAATATTTTCAGCTTTTGTAAAAGAATCATGACAGCCAAGAGTAAGACAACTTTGCGTTTCTTGCGCGTTAAGTGTTACAGTAATTAAAAATAATAATACTAAAATAGTTTTTTGACACCTCATTTTATACCTCGTTAAAAGTTTCGCTGAATAGATATATATCCATTAAAAAATTGTCGCTGTTCTTGAATAAATGTACGGTCAAAAGCTTCTGCACCTATTGCAAGTTGAATTGCTCTAAATGTAAGCTGAAATTCTGTTTTTAATTTTAGCAGATCCAGATCTAATCCATATCCTCGTTGTGATCTGTAACTGCCCTCAAACAATAATTTTGATGACGGGCTTATCATAAACAGAAGTCTTCCAACTGCATCTTTGAATATCTGTCTCTCTCTGGAAGCTGTTAAATAAATACTTTTATAATTGCTGGAAAGGGAAAGAGTAATACTTCTCGATATCATTTCACTGTAATTTGCAAAAAATCTTTGTGATTCATAGGGAACTATGTTGCTCTTAAATGTATCGAATTCAATACCGGTTGAGAATCCCCAAAAGTTAAAGGATAAAGCCGCAATACGCTGTGATATTAACTTTAATACCACATAATCAACATTATAAAGATTATCAAAATTCATTTCAGTACCGGAATATGAAACCTCTATAAAATTATTTAAGAAAGAAACCCCAGCAAAAAACCTATGATTATTTGAATTATATTCGTATGAACTATTTCGAAAGTGATCGTAATTTACAAGTACTCTTCCACCGTTTGGGATCTGTCCTCCTAATATCCTCCTTATCTCAGTATAATTCTCTCTTTCAATTATTTCATAGTCAAAATTTTCTTGATATACAATGATGCCGGCAGCATCTGTAACAACAATAGAGTTTACGAATACATCCGGATTAATTAGCAGTTCTACACTACCATCGTTAAGCTGATGCGGCTCATTGAATATTGAAAGAACATTAGATAAACTTTCTGTTGATCGTCCGAACCTGCTGTATGTATATGATAAGTTTAACCTTCCGACATAAATGGTTTTTGTGTAATTAACTCCAGCCTCGAAAGTGTTGTCCTTTTGTGAATAAAAAGTTTGATCATAATCGGAAAATCTAAAATTTATATGTGATCTAAGACTCTGATATAGCTTGTGATTTAATCCCAGATCAACACTGTTGGTGTTGGAAGAAATCTGATCCACTTTGAAATGGTTGTAATTATAACTTCCATTAAAAGTTAAGGTAGAAGTAAGTGGAGAAGAGACATTCTGCAGTATCTGAAATTTATCTCTTCTATCGTAGCCATGTTGTTTGTTAAATAAAATCAATGAATAATAATTAATAGAAATTGGAGCCGTCAGCGAAACGCGGGTATTCACATTTGCATCAAAGATCTTGTTGGCTATTAAAAGATCATTGTATGAATACTCTCTCACAAAATCAGTGTAGCTAGTAGTTAACTTGTTTGTAAAATTTCTACCATAGTTTTGATGCGCCTGTGCTCGAAAATTATGTCTTGTTGAAGCGTAAAATCGATCTAACTCAATTTCATCCTGGAGCCAGTCATCATAGTCATAGTTAAAATTAAAATTCACAATTGGATTTCTAAAATTTACTCCAGCACCAAGGTTTTTTCTGAAATTCTCAATATTCGTTGCAAAATCTCTTCTAATAAATGAATGATCGTAGTTAAAATAAAAATTGCTGTTTAGTACTCTTTGCCTGAAAAGATCTGCTCTAAAGTTTACTCTTTCCGCAGTGGTTATATTAGCCTGGTCAGGGGCAACAATGAAATTATCACTTCTTGTGCCAGGTCTAAGCAGCACTCCAAGCCCTAATTGTAGAAAATTAGGATGAAGTATATAACTCTCTGTATCCAACGATAAAAGACCATTGAACTGAGTGGTTTTTTGTTTTTCTGTAAAGCCGGTTTTGAGTGTTGTTCCTAGGTAATAATAGTTGCTCTCTAATCCAACAAATCCCCCCAGATTGTTGAAAACCCAGAATGGATATCCATTTCTTCCGCGAGAATAAATTTCACTTGCAGTAAAAAACAATATAACAACAATAAATGTTGGAAAAATTTTCCGAAGATTTGGGCAATATTTTACACAAATAATAATCATTACAAACGAAGTAAATATTCCTCACCATTCCCATGAGGATCGTGACATGTTGAACAATTTTCTTCACCAACCGTGGGATGATTTTCATTTTCTTGCAATTCAGCAGCTTCATGACAATTGAAACAGATATCATGCTCTTTCGTAACAAGAAGACTTTTGTTTTTACTTTTATGTGGATCATGACATTCACTGCAAAAACCGGCGCTTACAGGGCCATGAAGAATTTCTGAGGTTTCCTCATAGTTTGTATGGCAGTTATAACACAATTCCGGTTCTTTTTTAACAATGCTGAACCCATTTTTAGTGTCATGACATTTATCACAATGTTTTGCCTGGTAAGGTCCATGCAGAATGAACTGCGGCTTACGTTTTTTTACAACGGCAGTTTGTTTATTACTGCTGACAGAATCCGGCAAAGCTTTTTGTGTCGCTACTGCTTGGTTTGTTGAATCGGGGACACCATCAAAAAAGAATGTAAGGACAGAATGACTTGAACTGCTGCTGCAAGCCATGAAAAGAAAGGTAATCACTATGAGAATAATTATATAATAAGTTTTCACTTAGCCGCCTATATCTTTTTTCTCCTCAACATAACCGTAAACATTTATTTTATCCGGCCCGTACTGGTTAGTTACAAATATTAAATATTTCAGATCAAAACGGTCATCAACATACTCTTGAAAGTATTCCAGATTATCATAGTCAATAGATACTTTTGCCGGCAGGTACATATCTCCAGGTCCAGAATATGGACCGCCAAAGAACATAAGTAATTGACCGGCTGAATTGAACATCTGAACATTCTCAAAACCTGAATCTACCACATAAAGAACATTATCCTTATCAACTGCAATTCCTTTTGGTCTTACGAATTGTCCAATTCCTCGTCCATAACTGCCCACAGTGTCAACAAACTGTCCATCAAGAGTATATTTTTTAATTCTAAAAGCACCAAAGTCACTTACATAAAGAGTATCTTTTTGAACAAATATATTTGTGGGTGCATTAATATATCCATGTTCTCCATGTTGATAATTTGTGTCAGGTAAATTATAAAGATGTTTATACGTTCCTTTATCATATACCTCAATTCTATGCGCCAGCATATTTGCAACAAATAATTTATTATCATAACAAAAAACATCAGTTGGCTTCAATTCTGCTGCTGTTCCAAAACTCGTTTTATACTTTAGTTCTTTATCAAAAACAATTATCTCTCTTCTTCCAGCATCAGCCACATAAATATTCCCCATATCATCTATATCAATATTGATCGGTTTCTTGATCGTTCCAAAACCTTTCGGCTGAAAATATTCAAATGTTTTTGCTTTGAGATCAATTATCTCAAGGCCGCCAAGTATAGTATCACATATATATATCTTCCCTTTATAAATTTTAATTCCATATGGCTTAATTATTGAATTACCTTCTTCCTTATCACCAGCAACATAATCCATAAAACCGGAGCGTCCCTCTGTTACATCAAAGGAATTACTGAACTTGGTTAAGTATTGAATACGAGTCGGTTCCGGCGGAGATGGGTAAATTATTATTTCATCTGGTGTCTGTTTTGTTACATCACTTGAGCAAGAAATGAAAACTGTAGTTAAAAAGAATAAAATAAAACATTTAATAGATTTTTCCATATTCAATCCGAACTATTATTAAAAAAAGGCGGATATATCCGCCTTTTAATCTATAAAATAAATATTAAGAATTAAAATTATTTAATATGACATGTTAAACATAAGTCACTTGCAGCATTTGATTTTAGTAAGAGACCAGTTAAACCAGCAGCATTATGTGCATCATGGCATGATGAACACTGTAGTTTGCCGCCTTTGAGCATATCTTCATCGATTGTACCACCTAGCCCAGAATTAACAGTTAATGGGTCAGCTAATCCACCATCATCACCCGCCAATACATCATCATAAGTGAAAGAAACTGGATGATCATTGCTTAGATCTGTTCCTAACAAACCAGTAGAAATAAAATTGGTTCCACCGGTGGCACCACCAAAATTATCTAGCGCTACAGCTCCATCATGACAACTTAAACAAAGTTTTGACCCGCCATCAGGAGGATTTGCTACTGTAGCGTCCATAGTATTGCTACTGTACACTGTATATGTTGTAGTATTATCAATTTCGTGATTCCATAGTGGTGCATTTGCTACTGCTTCCGCGTTATGAGGTGTATGACAAACAATACATATTTCACCACTAGCATTCCAAGTTGCTCCAGAAAAATCATGTGCTGATCCAGTAATTTGTGCAAAACTACTTCCGGCAATAAAGAATACTACTACAATTGCAATAAGTTTTTTCATTTTACTTCTCCTTTTTGTGAAAAAATAGTTTTTTCTGATTCTATAATATCACATTCTTTTACATTTATAAATACTCCATACATGTCTATTTTAAATGGCTATAAAAGGGTATAAGAAAAATACCCGTAAAGGGGTACGATTATTTTAATCTAAAATTATATTAACCCACAATTTTGCAGACTCTGTGGAAAGTCGAGATTCTCATTAACCCATGATTTTGGCATTGCCATCCCTACGGGACAATCGTGGGAATGTAGGTAAAGAGCAATAATAATTATAACCGGTTCACCGGTTTTTAGCATGTTAAAATGAGATAGATAAACTTGTAAACAAGTTAAAATGTTAACTGTATTGCTTCTTAATCCAATTGCTGAAGTAATTGGATAATTAGTTGCTCCTTAAAAATTGAAAAAGCATAGAAACAAAACATGACCTCATAAAATTAGCGTTAAGAAAATCAGAGTTTTATACGTTAAGAAAAATATGCTGTTTGAACGAAGCGAATGCGGAGTGAGTTCATATTTTTTAGTGTAAAATTCTGATTTTTAGTTAATTTTATGGAGTCTTGACTTTTTTGGTTCTTTTTGTGTCAAGACAAAAAGAACATTATTGTGAAAAAAGTATTTTTTAAGGATCGACTAATTAACTTTGAACGATGGTTACAGGGTTATCACGGTCTTACCGTGATAAATACTTTGTTGATTGTACAATCGTCATGGTAAGACCATGACGGCCGGGAAACACGGATTGGAAAAGTTAAATGATACACTATCTAAATCAAACCATGACTTGCAGCATAGCTGACAGCCTCAGCAAGGTTTTTAACACCAAGCTTTTTAATAATATTCTTTCTATGTTTTACTACAGTAAGTTCACTTATAAACAATTTTTCAGCTGCAGTTTTACTCGTATGTCCCTTTGATACAAGAGTAAGTACCTCTATCTCTCTTGGAGTGAGCGGGGGTGTGTTATTTCCGTTGAGTGTTTGTGAAGAGAAACTTCTTCCTCTTATGTAAGATAATATTTTATCTGTAACCTCTTTATTTAAATACTCACCACCCTCATATACCCGGTTAATTGCAGTCGCTAGTTCTTTTATACCAGATTCCTTAAATAGGTATCCATCAATTCCTACTGACATAGCATCAACTATAAATTTCTCACTATCGAGCATAGTTAACATGATTATTTTTATGTTGTTATCATGGCTCTTAATTTCTACTGCAGCTTCTATTCCGTTCATTTCCGGCATGCTGATATCCATCAACACAATATGAGGTTTTAACTCTAATGCAAGTTTAACAGCTTCTTTTCCATTAGTAGCTTCACCAATTACTTTTATGTTCTTGTGATTGTCTAAAGCAAGTTTTAATCCCTCTCTTACCATTGCGTGATTATCTGCAATTAGAACTTTGATCTTTGTCATTCAATTCTCCTCAATAGGAATTTCAAAATGGATTTTTGTCCCATCTTTTGATGATGAATTAATTTCTAAATTACCGTTCAAAAATTTTGCCCTTCCTTTCATTGATGATAAACCAAAAACATGTTCACCCTTATCTTCACCCAATATATTTTCAGGATTAAAACCAATGCCGTTATCAGTAATAATTCCTGTTACATATTGATTTGTAAAATGGAATTCAGCATCAACAATTGTTGCTTGCGAATGCCTGGTGATATTATTCAGTGCCTCCTGGCAGATTCTGTAAATGCCTAATTCTACATCTTTTGATGCTGGTTTATACTTGCCAAATAGTTTAATTTTATGTTCAAATTTTCCAAGCGTGCTGCAATGTGAAAACATTGATTGTAATGCTTCTACCAATCCATAATTTTCAAGTTCAGCGGGATGAAGCAAGTAAATAATATCTTTGATCTCACTGTTAGTATTAACAAGTAGATTGATTATTTCCTCAAACTTCTCAGATGATTCCGGGTGTTTGTCCTTCAACAATTCTGTATACATTTTTACAAGTAAAAGATTCTGTCCTACCTGATCGTGGAGATCTTGAGATATTTTTTTTCTAACTCCCTCAAAAAAATTGAAGAATGATTTTAATGTATGTTTTTGCAACTCTAATTCTTTGTCAGATTCAGCTTTCTTCAATCTGTCAGTAACATCTTCAATATTGCAAACCATCTTTGTGATATCACCCACAGTATTAGTAATTGGGTAGCAATCTACAATAATTATTTTATCAATTTCTTCAACATAAATTGGACTGCTTGCTCCTGGAATTGTCTTGCGAAATATTTCCTCAATCAATTTAGTTATTTCTACATTATTGAAATATGGGAGATCACTAATAACTTTTCCTTTGTATTGTTCAGATTTAGATCGGAACATTCTGTCCCATGCTTTATTAGTCTCGAGGATAACCTTATCTATTGATAATAATGCTTTTGCAAAAGGAGATTGTGAAAAAAGATCTTGAATTTCTTTTGTACGCTGGAGAACATTTTCCTCTAATGTTTTATTTGTTTTTTGTAACTCATTGCTTAATCGTTCCTTTTCCTGTTCAGCTAATTTTCTCTGGGTGATTACTCTGTTGCTGACCCTTTGTCCTAAGTATTTTTTATTTTCATCATAAATTGCTGTACAAGTATGACCGATCCAGATGATCTCCCCATCTTTTCTGCGTATCCGATATTCGAGTGAATCGATCTCTCTCTCACTTATTTTATGATCATCATGTTTAATATATAATTCTCTATCCTCTTCATATATCATGGAATAGATCAAATCCGGATTTTCGATAAATTCGTTAACACTGTATCCTGTAACTTCAAGACATGACGGTGACATGAAATTGATCTTTTTATCAGGGGTAATCCAGAATTCCCAGTCATTTGTATAATTTGCAACTGTCTTAAACAAAAACTCATTCTTTTTCAATGTTTCCTGATATTTAATGTTGCTTTTAAAAAGGAAGGTGATCAAGAATCCGAAGAGAGAAATTGTGAATATCAGCATCATTCTCATATAGAATTCATGACTTCCAAGTGAAGGAAAGAATACCTCCATAATACTTTCTTCATAATAGAATAGATAATCAATAATAGCATCAACAAAAGCAGCAGCGGCTGCAAAAATTATAGAGATAACCACTAAAAGAAATGGATACTTTTTTAATAGTTCTAAACTTGTTATACGTTCTTTTATCATTCTATTTTCATAATTATTGTATTTTCAATTTCTTATTTGTCCACCTCAATAAACAGCAGGGTCATGGTCATGATTGTGACACATCATATAACATTCGCCGTGTCCTGGACCTAGATCAACATAATATAGATCCCCATTTGTATTTGGGAATACTTCAGCAAGATTCCAATTCAATAAGTATGGACTATCAGTAACTCCATGAGGATCATGGCAAACATTGCATGAAGCTTTCTTTGAATGTGAATTTCTGATTAATACATGTAGTGCTGTTACAGCAGCCTGCTCATGGCATTGAAAACACAATTCATATCCAAAATAATCTCTATCCCACACTAACCGTTCATAATTGAATTTTAATATCTGAGGATATTGAGATCCATGCGGTCCATTTGGAGCTCCTGTTCCATCACTGCTGTGACAGTCAGTACAATAAATTACACTAGTTTGATCATATGGTGAAATTAAAGTTATTGCAGCTGAATTATTAGGACGAACACCATTTTCAATTGGATGAGATGAGAGATTGCTTGGGTCAAATTCTATTCTTACATTATTCTGTTCAACTAGTCTAGAAGATGAACTTCCAGTTACTGCATTATCAGAGTGACATCTATAACACAATTCATATTGATTCTGTATGAGATCTATTTCATTTCCATCAGTATTAACTCCTTTTACACCTTGAATAAAACCAGATGCCAACGGTGCTGAAGCAGAAACGTCATTTGTTTGATGTGGATTGTGACAATCCTCACACTCAACATGTTTAGT